>URLF01000029.1 GCA_900548705.1 uncultured Porphyromonadaceae bacterium
CGTCGTCCACCAGTAAAATGTGATAGGCCATCCTTGCTTCCCAGTCCTTTCTGATCGGAGCAAATGCCCCGTAGGGACGACCCTCGTGGTCGCCCGCGGGCGGCCAGAAGGGCCGCCCCTGCCGACTTGCGCAGGGCAGAAAGCACATGGCCCCGCGCCCTGTTCCCGCTGTTTTTCTATTATACAACAACTGGCTTCCCCTTTGCACGCCCCGGCCGGAAAACGTAAGGTAAGCGTAAGGATGGCTTCATCGGGATGTAAGGGAGGGGCGCTATCCTTGCGGTGTAACAAGGAGGTGTCCTCACATGAACGCTGTTGTGGAAACCCGCGGGCTGTGCAAACAGTACGGCCCGGCTCTGCGGGTCAACCATCTGGATCTCACCGTGCCGGAGGGGGCGGTCTATGGATTTCTGGGCCCCAACGGGGCGGGCAAATCGACCCTGATGAAGCTCCTCCAGGGGCTTTACCATCCGCAACAAGGCTCCATCACCGCCGGGATAGTCGATGTGGCCACACTCCAGCCCCAAGAATGGGGAAAAATCTGCACCAGCGTCTCGCAGCAGGGCTACATTTTCTCCGACTCGATTGCCCGCAACATCGCTTTGGGGGATGAGTCTCCCGATATGGAGAGGGTGGCAGATGCAGCCCGCACAGCCTGTCTCGGCCCGCTTCTCGACAAACTTCCGCTGAAACTCCACACCCTCATAGGGCCGTCGGGGATGGAACTGAGCGGCGGCGAACGCCAACGCCTGATGATAGCCCGTGCCGTCTACCGCGACACCCCGGTAATCCTCCTCGACGAGGCCACCTCCTCGCTCGACGCCGAGACCGAGCGCCGCATCGTCGCCAACCTATCGGGTTTCGGTCAGGGGCGCACAATGGTCATCGCCGCCCACCGCCTCTCGACCGTCAGCAACGCCGACCTGATTCTCTTCATGGACTCCGGCCGCATCATAGAGCAGGGCACCCACACCTCCCTGATGTCCCTCGGTGGCCGCTACGTCTCCTTCGTCTCCGGCCAGCTTACCTCCTGACCCCCGTCCTCTTTTCCTCCAAATCGACATCTAATCCGCCGTGAGAGGTTGCGGGGAGGAGGGAGGATTTTGGGGATTCGGGAAAAATTCGTAAATTTGTGGCTTAAATGCGGATATAGGCGCAAGGGAGGCTATATGGCTGCCCGGCGGCTCCGCCAACAAACAGAAAACAAAAACGAACAACCAGCATAACAGACAATGGCACAGCAAGAAGACGTGTTCAAGAAAATCGTTTCCCACGCCAAGGAATACGGTTTTGTCTTTCAGTCAAGTGAAATCTATGACGGTCTGTCGGCCGTTTACGACTACGGCCAGAACGGCGTAGAGCTCAAGAACAACATCAAACGCTACTGGTGGGAGGCCATGACGCTCCTCCATGAGAACATCGTCGGCATCGACTCGGCGATTTTCATGCACCCGACAATCTGGAAGGCTTCAGGCCACGTCGACGCTTTCAACGACCCCCTGATCGACAACCGCGACTCCAAGAAGCGTTACCGCGCCGATGTACTCATCGAAGACCAGCTCGCCAAGTATGACGAGAAAATCGACAAGGAGGTGAAAAAGGCCGCCAAGCGTTTCGGCGAGTCATTCGACGAGGCGATGTTCCGCCAGACCAATCCCCGTGTGGCCGAGACAGTGGCCAAACGCGACGCCCTCCACGAGCGTTTCGCCAAGGCGATGAATGACAACAACCTCGACGAGCTGCGCCAGATTATCCTTGACGAGGAGATTGTGGATCCCGTGAGCGGCACCCGCAACTGGACCGAAGTGCGCCAGTTCAACCTTATGTTCAAGACTGAGATGGGTTCGACCGCCGACGGCGCTATGACCGTGTACCTCCGTCCCGAGACCGCCCAGGGTATCTTCGTCAACTACCTCAACGTACAGAAGACCGGCCGCATGCGCATCCCCTTCGGTATCGCCCAGATCGGAAAAGCGTTCCGCAACGAGATTGTCGCCCGCCAGTTCATCTTCCGCATGCGCGAGTTCGAGCAGATGGAGATGCAGTTCTTCGTTCGTCCCGGTTCAGAGCTTGAATGGTTCAACAAATGGAAAGAGACCCGTCTGAAATGGCACAAGGCCCTCGGTCTCGGTGACGAGAAATACCGCTACCATGACCATGACAAGCTGGCTCACTACGCCAACGCCGCCACCGACATCGAATTCCAGATGCCTTTCGGCTTCAAGGAGGTAGAGGGTATCCACTCCCGCACCAACTTCGACCTCTCGCAGCACGAGAAGTTCTCCGGCAAGAAAATCCAGTACTTCGACCCCGAGCTCAACGAAAGCTACACCCCCTATGTCATCGAGACATCGATTGGTGTTGACCGTATGTTCCTCAGCGTACTCTGCTCCAGCTACGAGGAGCAGCAGCTCGAAGGAGGGGACTCCCGCGTGGTGCTTCACCTTCCCGAGGCTCTGGCTCCAGTCAAATGTGCCGTCATGCCCCTCGTCCGCAAGGACGGACTGCCTGAAAAGGCACGCGAGATTGTCAACGACCTCAAATTCGACTTCAACACCCACTACGAGGAGAAGGACTCCATCGGCAAGCGCTACCGCCGACAGGATGCCATCGGCACACCCTTCTGCATCACCGTCGACCATCAGACACTGGAGGACAACACCGTCACCCTACGCGAACGCGACTCGATGGCCCAGACCCGAGTGAAAGTCGAAGACCTCCATTCTCTCATCCATGATCGTGTGTCGCTCAACTCTCTGTTGCGCAAGCTCGGCTGAAACAAATCTTAGAAATTATGAAGAAAAGCTATATCGTAGGTATCGTCATCGCCCTGTTGCTTGTCTTCCTCTTCGCCGGAGGATGCTCAAGCTACAACGGTATGGTCGATGCCGACCAGGCCGTCAAGAAGCAGTGGGGCCAGGTGGAGAACCAGTACCAGCGTCGTGCCGACCTGATTCCCAACCTTGTCAACACCGTCAAGGGCTATGCCGCCCATGAGTCGACGACCCTCCAGAATGTCACCGACGCACGCGCCGGACTGACCAAGGCCTACAACGACGCCAACGCCATCTCGGGAGACTCCGCCCAGGCAAACATCGCCGCCTACCAGCAGGCCCAGAGCAACCTCCGTGGCGCTCTCGACATCTATGTCAACGCCGTGCGCGAGGCTTACCCCGACCTCAAGGCCAACACCAACTTCATGAACCTGCAGGAGCAGCTCGAATCCACCGAGAACCGCATCGCGACCGAACGCCGCCGCTACAATGAGGATGTCGAGACCTACAACAAAAAGGTGTTGCGTTTCCCCGGCAGCATCTGGGCCTCGATGTTCAACTTCGAGCCTAAAGAGATGTTCCAGGCCGAGGAAGGAGCCAACAAAGCCCCCAAGGTCGAGTTCTGACATTCCAGACAATCCCCTCTCCCCCTCCACAGTTAGAACAATCCTGAAATGAAGAAAATCCTGACATATATCGCCGGTGCGACACTCCTGATGCCCATCCTCGCCTCTTGCAGCAGCGATGACAAGGATGAGGATGCCGGCACCATCTGGGACAAATATGAGGAATACCGCGAGGCCAACCTGACATGGATCGCCGAGCAGGAGACCCGTCTCAACCCCGACGGCACCAAATATTACGAGCGCCTGCAGCCGGCGTGGAACGTCAACAGCTACATCCTTATCCACTGGTTCAACGACCGGGAGGAGACAGCGGGCAATCTCGTGCCGCTGCTGACCTCGTCGGTACGCGCCCGCTACATCGGCCGCAACTATCTCGGCCAGGTGTTCGACGCAGACTCCACCAGCGAGAACGGGACATATTTCCTGGTCAGCCAGGTTGTCCCCGGATGGCAGCTTGCCCTTCAGAACATGCATGTCGGGGATTCGGTGGAGATAGTCCTCCCCTACAACCAGGCTTACGGGTCATCAAATCCCAACACCCTGATTCCCCCCTACTCCACCCTCCAGTTCACGATGCGTCTCCACGACATCCCGACACTGGAAGTCCGTCCCTGACCAATACCACAGGCGCGGATGATACCCGCCAAAAACACTATTGCAGGGCCACCCACCACGATGTCAAAACCGGAATCCCGGCCAACGACAAAGCGGAGCAGTGGCCCTGCAATAGTGTTTATCCCCTGTGGCCAATAGACCATGCCGCGAGACACCTCTATGGCTGTACCTTGTCTATAAACAACGGGACAGATAGAAAACCGAAAGTCAGGAAAGCATACAAGGAGCTTACGACAACCCACGCCACAAGTTTGACGACACTCATTTTACGCGAGGATTGGGGAAACGCCTTGTTGAGCGACAACATTCCGTAAACCGAGGCAAAGAGCAATACCAATATGTCGGCCAACGTGTCGTCAAATATTTCAACCGGGATAAGCAAGAGGCACAACACCAGATATGTGCAGGCCAGATACAAGACGGCTATCATCAGTTCCGCAAAGTTGTATTTTCCCTTTATGTCTTTGTGATAGACCATCCAGGTACTCAACGCCAGCGGAATCGCCAGTATCATATGCTGCAATGTTATGGAGTCATAGAAATAATTAAGCACATCCGCGTACCGGCTGTTGTCAGATAAGACCTCTCCATCATTTTTCTTCCCGTTCCACCATGATACGGCCAGGAAGAACACTGAGTTATACAGCGACAGTAATATCAGCATATTGACCGGGGGCACAAGCCCCACACGCCGTCCATATACATAATCCCTCACCACCGTCCAGGGACAGGCGAGCAACCTCCATAACGTGACAAAGAAATTGGTGGAGACCCTTGTCAACGCGCCGAAGACATGAGTGGTGAATGTGCGCGTGGTGAAACGCCCGGTATTGGTGGGCTGTCCGCAATTGGAGCAGAAATTTCCGTCAACCTCAGCCCCGCAATTCAGACAGACATGGCAGGCATCCCGCCTGTCATTTCCATCCTCGACATAAATCCCGGCATCGCCGGATTGAATTATCTGTGATTGTTCATCCATATACCCTGCAAAGATAAGCAAATTTTTCCACCTAATCCGGGGTTTGGATAAACTTCTCATTGCAGGAAAAACATATCTGACGCGAAGTCCGTTCATCTGAAAAACAAAACGGAATCCACGTCAGACAATAGCAAGTAAAGGCTTTATGCGGCTACACGGGTATTCAACGAATCAACGCACGGCCACCCCATACGAGCAGCACACCGAAAATGACGCTCGCGCAGAGATAGATGATGGAGGTTGTCCAGTCACCCTTGTTGCCCAGCACCCAGAGGTCGTCGGCAAAGGAGGAGAAAGTGGTGAAGCCCCCGCAGAAACCGGTGATGAGCAACACATTCTCACTCGCGGTCATGACATGTGCCTTCTCCAACAGGCCGAAGAAGAGTCCGATGATGAAACATCCGATTATGTTGACAAGGAAAGTTCCCATCGGAAAACTGCCGTGAAACATCCCGGAGGCCCATTTTCCGACAAGGTAACGACCACAGGTGCCGACAAAACCGCCGCAACCTGCAAGAATCATTGCTTTGATCATAGCTTGACAAATTTTAGTTGAAACCTATGGATGTATAACGAAAAAAAGCCGCTGATTAGTTTATGCCCCGATAGCAGACGTCATCATGACAACGATTTTTTAGAGAGGAGGCAAACAATACCTTGTCACGCACGTTATAATGACAAGAGAAGGCATTTTACTGACGTTATTAAAAAGTCTATCACTCAAAAATGATTATCCTTCTCCGCCCGCCCTCCCTCCAGAGGTGTCGGGCTCTTTTTTTTATAACCGACCTATCGCTTACCATCCCTGGTTCTGGGTCAGGTTGGTGTTCCTTTCCAGCTCGACAAGCGGGATAGGCCACAATTCATGTCGGGGTTGATAGCTCCGGGTATACATCAAATCACCGAAAATATCCGTGGCGTTCCTGACCGAAGACTCCAGCAGCCCCCACCGGCGTAAATCCCAGTAGCGTTGCCCCTCCCCGGCGAGTTCAAACGCACGTTCACGCCTGATTCGCTCAGCCATCTCCTCCTTGCCACTGACCGAAAGCCACTCCGGGCCGCTGTTGAGTCCGGGCATATTCACACGTTCACGGATTTTGTTGACCTCGACGACAGCCTTGTCAATAGCTCCGGTCTCATTATACGCCTCGGCAAGCATCAGAATCACATCCCCGAGTCGAATTAGAGGGAACTCATAGGGTGTACGGTTATATTCCCCCCAGTAACCGTCAAGATTTCCCGTCGGTATCCATTTCCGCCAGAAATAGGAATTCCACCCTTCGGAATTACGGATAAACGCCATCGCCTCCATCGGCGCACCGCCCTTGGTGGGGTCGGCAAGCACAAACTGCTTGTCCATCGGCGACGAACCGGCATCTGTCCCCAGATAATGGGAATATGGGGTAATCACATTGAGACACAGGCGCGGGTCGCGCAGACGGTAGGCATCCATCACCTTGGTCGTGTCACACTCCAGCAGGTCGGTCACCTTGGTACTGCCTTGATCTATGGCGACACACATATACCGGCGGCGCGACTGCGAGTCTCCCGAATTGAAACCCGGAAACAGGTCATCCCAGTTGAATGGTGAGCCGTCAAGATTCTCATACATATCGACAAGCCTTGTTGAGGGGACAATGCAATTGCTCGCTATGAGCCTCATGGTCGACTTGTTGCCGAAATACCCGACGATGTTCAGCGCGTACCCCGAGGTGTTTCCGTCAATCGACTGTATGGAGAAAATCATTTCCGGGCTGTGCATACCGTTATACAGCCTGAAAAGCTCCTCATAATCGGGATGAAGCGAATATCCGTAATCATTGGTCTTGTTATAGACAATCTCCTCGAAATCGGCTATCGCCTCCTCCCATTGGCGGTTGTAGAGATATACCTTGCCGCGCAGAGCGTAGGCTGCCCCTTTGGTGGCACGTCCCAGGTCAGCCGCGTCCCATTTCACAGGGAGTTTCTTTATGGCATCGGTCAGGTCGTCGATGATATGGCCGCGAATCTCCTCGGCTGAACTGCGGGGAGCCTTGAGGTTGGCGAACTGCTCGTTTATGTCGCAGGTCTCGTCATAATAAGGCACGCCGCCCCAGCAATTAAGCATCCTGAAATAAGCCATCGCACGGAGAAATTTGGCCTCACCCGTCACCCTGTCGATGGTCTCCTGGCTGATTGGCATCGTAGCCACATGGCTGATTACCGTGTTTGCCCGGTGAACCAGTTCGTAAAGATACTGCCAATGGTTCTGCACGCCGCTGCTGTTGGAGACGAAAGAGGTGCCGCGCGAGATGTCAGCCCAAGGGGATGTCCCGTCGGCGAGATCGCTACACATATCGAAAGTGAACTCCAGACCAAAGCACCAGTCTGCTTTCATCGCCGCGTACATCCCGACCGCCGCCTGTCGGGCATGGTCCTCTGTCTGCCAGAATGTCTGTCCCGACATCTGGTCGCCGGGAACATAGTCAAGACTCTCGCATCCGCTGAACAGTACTGTAATGGCCGTCAGCCACGCCGCATATTTTGTTTTCATGATTTCTCGTTGTTAAAAAGAGATATTGAGTCCGACCGAATACTGGCGCACGGAAGGATAACCGACGTTCGCGCCCACCTCCGGGTCAAATCCGGGGAATTTAGTGATTGTGAAAAGGTTGTCGATGCTCGCGTAAATTTTCAGATTCTCCACAAAGAATTTCCTGGAGATTTCCCGGGGGACTGTGTAGCCCAGCTGTATGTTCTTACACCGGAAATATGCCGCGTTATGGACGAAGGCATCACTTGCGATATTGTTTTTACCGTTTGAGCTATTGCGCAGAATCGGATACTTGGAGTCATACAGATTCTCGGGAGTCCACGCGTTGTCGGTAATATCCTTCACGAGCGACTGCCCCATCACCGTCACAAAGCGGAACGCCTGATTGTTGTAATAGACCTGGTGGTTGCCTACACCCTGAAACAGCACACTGAAATCAAAATTGTTCCAATTCAGCCCGAGGCTCGCACCATAAGTGAGCCTCGGCAACGTGCCGTGGCCGATTTCCACACGGTCATCGGCATCGAGTTTCCCGTCGCCGTTGGCGTCGCGATACAGGAAATCACCCAGTTCTGGACGCTGGTAGGTGGCGAAATAATCAGGATTCCTGTCGACAAGCGACTGCACATAATCGAGGTCGGCCTGGTCGCGCACTATCCGGTCGACGGTTATCACATAAAGCTGATTGATAGGTTTACCCTCCTGCGTCTTATAGACACCGTTGATTGAAGAGACATCCCCCTGGAACTTGGTGACCTTGTTGTCGACAAACCCGATGTTGAAACCGACGTTGTAGGAAACCTTACCGATACGGTCGTTCCAATGCAGGTCAAGCTCGAATCCCTTGTTGTTGACCTCGCCGGCATTCTGGTTCGGCACCACACTCGTGCCATGCTCTAATGGAGCCGGAAGGGAAATCAATATCCCCTTTGTGTCTTTGTTGTAAATATCCACCGAACCGTTCAGGCGGTTGCTCAACAACGCGAAATCGATTCCGAGGTTGGTCATATAAGTCTTCTCCCAGGTCAGCGCCGGATTGGCCAGCACGGTCTGAGCCAGTCCCCCGGCGATATTGCCGTTGAGGATATAATTGGCGGTGGCGAACAACGACTGGTACATATAATAGCTCGTTGTCTCGTTATTCCCCAGAGAACCATACGACAACCTGAGTTTAAGCTCGTTCAGCCAAGTCGAAGTAGCGTCCATAAACCGCTCCTGCGATATTCTCCATCCGGCCGACACCGAGGGGAAATATCCCCATCGTTTCCCGGGCGCGAATTTCGATGAGCCGTCGGCACGCAGATTGGCCTCAAGCAGATACTTCTCATCCCAGTTGAGATTTATGCGCCCGAAATATGAGCGCATCGCCCATTCATTGTAATTGCCGGTGATATTACCGTTGGTCATACCCGCGTCGATGGCCCCCAAAGATGGGTCTACCAAATCATACTTGATGAAAAAGTCAGTGTCATACTTGTTGTACTCCTGGCTCATACCGGCCAGCACCGTCGCATCGAGCCTGCCGATATTCAGATTGTATCTGGCCGTAAGTTCCGAGGAGCGGAAAGAGTTGCGGTAATTGTATCTGCGGATATAAGTCCTGACCACCCCCTCCCTTATCAGGATGGGGCCGTCGAATGTGAAGCGGAACAGGTCTCGGTCGGTCAGATGGTGTTCGATGTTGCGCTCCCAATAGTTATAGGCGAACGCCCCCTTGATGGTCAATCCCTTGACGGGGGTGACACTCGCATGAAGCTTTATCACCGACCGCTTTGTCTTCGTCGGGTAATCCGTATCGTAAAACCATTGGCGGCGATAGGGATTGAAATTGCTGACATTCTCCTCCTCCGGATTCTGGATGCCCCCGTACAATCCTGTCACAGGATCATACAGGGTCATGCCGGGAACTGTGTTGAAAGCTCCCGAACCGAAAATGACATCCCCCCCTGCTGTCGCATTCTCTGAGGATGGATTGTTCTTGTCGATATACCCGAAAAATTCCACCCCCGTGCTGAGCCAGGGCTTGATGTTTACATCCAGATTTGTCCGTAGCTGATAACGTTTGTAATCGGTGTAGTATATCATGCCGGGATTATTGACATATCCCAGTGAAATATTATACATGACCGTCTTGGAGCCACCTGTCACCGACAGGTTATGGTTCTGCACCACCGACGGGTTGCGGTAGATATGGTCCTGCCAGTCGGTGTTCGGATAGATTGTCGGATTCCTCCCCGCGTCATTACGCCATTCATCAATCTTCCCCTGAGAGAATCGCGGAGCCTGTCCGTTGGCTATGAGGCCCGCATTCTGGATTTCCATGAAGTCGGCATAGTCAGTGACAAGGTTCAGCCTTTTCGCCACAGTCTCGAAAGAGACATTCCCGCTGTATGTCACCCGGGGCGCACGTTCCACTCCATGGCGGGTGGTGACGAGTATCACTCCGTTGGCCGCACGCGAACCATATATCGCCGCCGAAGCCGCGTCTTTCAGCACGGAGATGTTCTCGATGTCCTGCGGATTGATGTCGCCCAATGCGATTCCGGTCATACCGTCGACCACCACCAGGGGAGCCGAATTGTTGAGTGTGCCTTGTCCTCTGACATATATCCCTTGGGATTCATATCCAGGGGTGTTGCCCCCGGAATTCGTCACGGTCAGACCCGCGGCGAGTCCGGCAAGCGCACCGGTCACATTTGTCACCGGACGGTCTTCAAACGACGTGGCGCCGATTGAAGCGACAGACCCTGTGAGGTTGACCTTTTTCTGGGTGGCATATCCGACCACCACCACCTCATCGAGCATCGAACGGTCATTGTCGAGGACTATCGAATAGTCATCCTTCCCGGGAGAAAGAGGTATCTCTTTGGGAGTGAAACCGACATACGACACTTGCAATGTCCCCCCTGAGGCGGGTATATTCGGGAGGCTGAACTTACCGTCCACATCGGTGACAGTGAACACCTCTGCGTCACCTTTCAACTTGACGGAAGCACCAATCACAGCCTCCCCGGACTTATCCGTCACTTTGCCTGTGACAGCCCGGCTCTCATCTCTGACCGACAGAGAATCAGCCGGATTGGAAGGAGATTCCGCCAGCACCGCCATCGTCCCATATGTCCACACGCACAGCAATATCGCCGAACGTTTAATGATTGGATTTAAATTTGTGACCATCTATCAATTTTGAGTGTCGGAATCACCGTATGATTCCGGTTATCCATATGCTTATCTGTTTCGAATCGCTATCAATCAGTCTGGATGACAAGGTAATTCGTCAGGCTCCAGAATTTGTGGGGGTCGGTGATTTCAAGGGTCTTCTGCCCGTTTTCATCGACCAATTCATATGACGATTCCGGATGGTTGGTAAGAATCCTGACCTTAGACGCGTGTAAAGGCAATGATATGAGGAGCCGTTTGTCACCTGTCTCGAAGAATCCTTTGTCAAACTCCCCCTTCATCAGTTTGGTCTTGCGGAGGAATCCTGATTCAATTATGCTGTGTCCTTTCAACTCTGATTTGGAAGCTATCACATAATAGCACATATTCAGCTCATTCTCAAGTCTGAGCGATGTCTCCTGGGCGGCATCCCGCTCCCCGGTGACGGCTGAGACGGTGGTATTGAGTGAATCTACGGTATTGTTCAAGGCCCCGATATGCTCATTGGCGGCGGTGAGCTGCCGTCGCAGCGATTCGATTTCCTCCAGCTGGGAATCCATCTGGAGTCGGAGAGCGTCTATCGTCTCGTGGAGTTCCTTCTGATTGATTGTCGAGTTTTCCAGTTTCCCCTCCAGTTCCTGCAACTGCGCCTTGCGCTGCTTTATCTTCTCCTTCAGGTTGGCTATGTCGGCGAGAATGCGGGCCTTCTGTCCGGCATTCTCGGCAGGCTGTTTCGAGGCAATGGTCATGACCTTCTCAAGCTGCTTTATTTCATCCAGCCCGGCAGAGACCTCCTTGACAAGCGACAGAAGCTGGTCACGCTCGTTTAAGGCGGTGGCAAGCTCCTGTTTGGAGATTTCCGCCAGAGATTGCTGCTCCCGATCCTCGGTTCCGTTGCAAGACAACAGCAAAATCGTGATGACTATCGGTATGATGAGATGTTTCGTTTCCATCTGGTCCGGCATTTTATTCACGACAAATTTCGCGAACTTTCCCCGGCTGTCACAACATACGTCAATAGACAGCAAAAATGTGTCAATGAAGGGATGCTGTCATATTTGTCATTACTGGAAAGAATGACTAATTTTGTGAAATGAAATCGTTGGAATACAAGACAGACTTAATATTTGATTTGTTTTTCTGCATCATCATTATGCCGCTCTTGATAATTCTCGGGCCCGCGCAATACTGGTGGAGGACATCCCCGGTGTTCACCTGCCTGGCGATTTCATATCTCTACGGATGCTATTTCGCCACCAAAGCGATGAGCCTACCCCGGCTGGTGCTGTCTAAATCCTATTACAGGATAATCAGCATAACTGTCCTCCTGCTGATTCTGACATACCTCCTTACCCTCTACCCCTTGCCGGAAATGGATTTCGTGATTCCGTCGATGAGCGAATACCAGACCAGGGTCAGGAACTACAACATCACGATAACCGTCTGGCTGCTCTTTTCGGTCGTGATATGCTATTCGCTGACGGTCTCGTTCATCAAAGAACTGTATCACCGCCAGCTGCTCCAGAGCATCGTGGAAAACCAGCGCAACAAGGCTGAACTGGCCCTGTTCAAGGCCCAGATAAATCCCCATTTCCTCTTCAACACCCTCAACTCACTTTACAGTCTGGTGATAGGCACCTCGCAAAAGGCTGAAGATGCCTTCATCAAATTCACCGAATTGCTCAAATACACCTACGTCACCGCCGGGAAGGACTGGGTGACAATCGCTGATGAAATCGATTACATCAACAATTACATAGACCTGGAGCTTATCCGGCTCGACAACCACACGAAGGTCATCCGCGACTGCTCTGTGGATGACGACCAGGCCAGGATTCCCCCCCCTCATATTCCTCACATTCGTGGAGAACGCCTTCAAATACGGGGCTTCGACGAGCCGCGACTGCGAGATTTTCCTGAAGCTTCATCTCGAAGGGGGAATACTGGTTTTCGAGACAGCCAACCGGATTGTGAGACATGCCGACGAGTTCCGGCAGGATATGCCGGTAGGTATAAACAACTGCAAAAGCCGTCTTGCGGGACTGTTTCCCGACAGACATGTACTCAACATCGAGGAGGTTGACGACACCTTCAAGGTTTATCTTAAAATTGTTCTTGACAGCCATGAGTGACACGATAAGATGTGTGGCCATCGACGATGAGCCTCTCGCCCTTGAGGTGATAGAGAAATTTTGCCAAAGAATCGGCAATGTGGACCTCCGGAAGTTCTCCAATCCGATTGCCGGACTTGATGCGATAAGGCAGTCGCTTCCCGACATCGTGTTTCTCGATATCGAGATGGAGGGGATAAACGGCCTCGACATAGCCTCACAGCTACCCAAAGGCACCTGCTTCATATTCACGACAGCCTATTTGCGATACGCGCTCGACGGATTCGACCTCGACGCGGTCGACTACCTCCACAAGCCGTTTGCCTACACCCGGTTTCAGACCGCCTTCTCCAAGGCGTTGAGACGATTGGGACGACAGCCGATAACAGCCCCCTCGCAATGTATCGTAGTCAAGCAGGATTACATCAACATCAGCATCCCGATAGATGACATCCTCTATATCGAGGCAGTCGAAGGGTATTCCAAGATTCACCGTATGTCGGGGGAATGCGTAATGTCACGGATTCTGTTGAAGAATATCTTTGAACTGCTCCCTACCGATACCTTTTTACGGATTCACCGGTCTTTCATCGCGTCGAAATCAAAAATCAAGAGCTTCAACCGTCAGGAAGTCCTCCTCAACGACGGTCACACATTGCCAATCGGCCGCCAATACGCCTCCGACTTCATCCATATGATGTCAAACGCTTCCCCCTCCTGAGCATAAACGAGCAAGTGGGTCGGAATCAATTGATTCCGACCCACTTGCTATATCATAGATTGTTGACTGTCAATCAATGTCGTCCGATATGGCCATCCTTATTTGGCGGCGTGGCAGCAACGCGGGGCAACCGCAGGGGTTGACAGCACAACATACGCGCCGGGGAGCAATGTGGGGGGAATGGCCGCAGGCTCGGAGGGTGAGAAGATGTTGGTCAGTCCGGCTGTGTCAGGGGCAGCTCCGGTGAATTTGACAGCCTCCTCCTTGGAGCCGAGGTTGACGGCCACAACCACACGTGAATCGCCCAGTGAACGTTCGAACACATAGAGGTCAGGAGAAGTGGTCGGGAAGCGCATCATCTTGGCACCCTCGGGGTTACCGGCGGCAAGCGCGGGATTGCCATGCTTGAGGGTGGTCAATGTCTGGTAGAATTTGAAATAATCGTTGCGGGGTTCCCACTGCGGAGCCTTGTCCTTCTCGAAGAATTCAAATGCACGGTTCATTCCGGTCTCCTGACCTGTGTAGATGAGCGGCATACCGGGAAGTGTGAAGCTCAGAACACCGAAGGCCTGCGAGAGATTGCCGAGACGCTCGAATTCTGTTCCCTCCCATGAATTGAGGTCATGGTTGGTGATCATCTCCATCAGATAAGTGTCGGCGGGGAACTCGGCAGCCTGTGCGTTGAGCATCGAGTCGATGGCCACAGCATGTTTCACCGCGAACTTGCGGGGTTCGGTCTGACCGTTACGCGCGTCGACAAAGGTGTATTGTCCCTGAGTGGCGGCTATCTCCGAGAAGAGGTCTTTCATCGGCCAGTTGTAACCCATATCGAAACCCTCTACATGCAGTTCTGGCTTTGTAGCCTCGGCGAGCATGAAAAGTCCGGGCTGGGCAGCCTGGAGCTGAGGACGCGCCTCATTCCAGAAATCGGTCGGCACCTCTCCGGCCACATCGCAGCGGAATCCGTCGATACCGACCTCTGTTAGCCAGAATTTCAACGCGTCTATCATACCGGCACGCATCGCGGGATTGGAATAATCGAATTTGTAGACGTCGGTCCAGTCATAAGGGCCATACATCTCCCCTTTCTCATTGCGGACATACCAGTCGGGATGCTGCTCAACCCAGGCGTTGTCACAGCCTGAATGATTCGGCACCCAGTCAATGATAACCTTCATCCCGAGGTCATGGGCCTTCTTCACCGTGGCCTTGAAATCCTCGATATTGCCGAACTCGGGATTGATGTCCTTGTAGTCGCGGACGGCATAGTAGCTGCCGAGTGTACCCTTGCGGTTCTTCTCCGAGATAGGATGAACAGGCATGAACCATAGCAGGTCGACGCCCAGCTCCTTCAGTCGGGGCAACTCCTTGTCAAACGCCTTCAAGGTGCCTTCATCTGTGAACTGACGCAGGTTTACCTCATAGATGACCGCGTTGCGGCTCCAGCAGGGGTGATTCAGTTTGGTGGCGGGAACGGCAGGCACATTCACCTGCACGGGGGAATTTTGAGCCGCGGCATTCAGTCCCAACAGGGCACATAAGCCGCATGCAACTCCTTTCAGAATCTTTTTCATGGTGATATGATTGTTGATGGTTTTATTTTCCGATTACAAATTTACCATCTTGCGCAAACATATCCAAAAACATCAACGTCTAAATTCAATTTGTTTCTCCAAAAGGGAACCGAAAGTCATAAACGCTCAAGTATCGCCTCAAGGGAGTCAGAGGCGTCGAGCGCCATCTTCTTGCGGATCCTGTAACGGGAGGTGTTGACCGTCTCCGGACGTACAGACAGCACCTGCGCGATTTCCTTGGCGCTCATTCCCACCCTGATGTAAGCGCAAAGGCGCAACTCGGTCTTTGACAATGCCGGACAAAGATTCTTGAGAGACACGAAAAATCCGGGATGGACCTTGTCAAAACGCAACTTGAAAAACCGCCAGTCATCATCGGCCGAGAGGTCTTTCCTGATTGTGTCGCATAGCTGAATCCTTTCCGGAGCGGCTATGCCACCTTCCTGTTCCATGTTCCGTATCTGCTCATCCAACTCTTTTAGCCGGGCATTCTTCTGGGCGAGCAACACAGTATTTGACGCGAGTTCCTTCGCTTTCGCCTCTATTTCCATACTGTATTGACGGTTGAGCAGCATCAGCCTCTGGTTTTTCTCCTCCTTGAGGTTCCGGTCGATTTCAGCCTTGCGTTTCGACGACAGCAGCAGGATTATGGACAGAACAAGAATCACACATAAAAACACGCATACCGACACCACGAGCGTCTGTCTGATTCGGTGTTTCTCCGCTTCAGCCTCGATTTGCCGCTCATACTGGTTGATGGTAGCGAGGTGTTCGGCCCGTTTGAGGTTCTCGACATTTTCCCGGCGGTAAAGCGAGTCATTAAGCAACAGCCCCTCACGCTTGCATATCTCCGCGCTGTCATTGACACCCAGCCTTTCGTAACAGCTGCTGACAAGTTCCAACGCCCGTTTGCGATTGGAAAGGTCACCGAGACGGTCGGTCTTGTCGAGGGCGGCTCTCAGGTAATCGACAGCTTTGCGGTCGTCCCCTCCATTATGAAACAGCGTGCCCACCGACATCAGCGTTATCACCGAAAGTCGCTCGTTTCCTATGCGACGGCTCAGTTGGAATGCCCTCATAGCCGCGTCTGTGTCTAAATAATCTGAAATCTCGAACCGCGACACAAGCACATTCGCGATGAAAACAGAGTCATTTGCCACATATTTGCTCCGTTCGAGGTCATTCAGATACTCAAGCCCCTTCTCCCTGTCGCCAAGAAGATAATTGATATTGCCGAGATTGATACGGTTCTTGGTCTCACACACATTGCTCCCGATTTTGGAGAAAAGCCTGTCTGCCTCCCGGTAGCTTCGCAACGCCTCATAGTATTCCCCGAGTTCCTGCATTATCGCCCCGATCGCGACCAGCACCTTGGCCGTCCAGAAGTCATCGCCGACCTTCTCCAGCCGGCCCATCTTGTCGCGGTATATGAAATACGCGTCAGCGTAATTGCCACTGTATCTCAGCAAATCGGCAAGCAATATGGAAAACCGGGCGTGGTCATAAGGATAGCGGGCCGAATCACACAGCTCCAGCGACTCCTTCACGAGCGTCATTGCCTGTTCGGAATCACGGGGGGCAAGCACCCATCCTTTCCAGTATGACTCGCGGGCACGGGCCTCACGCGCGTCGCTCGACCGGGAAAACTCCCGCTGATTCCCCACAACCCGGTAAAGGTCACTTCTGGGCACATCAAGAAACGCGGCCTGCTCCATCATCGAGTCGAAGGCCTCGGAATCATTCCCGAGCGGGCTCCAGTACATATGTCTGTCATCGTTGGCCGACGTTGTCAATATGCACAACACGCATATGACCATACAGGCGATTGCTTTCATCATGTTTGCAAAATTAATCGTTTCAGACAAGAAACTATCTACTTTCCCATAATTTTCAGCATTTTTTTGATGTTGTGCATCATTTGTCTATATGGATTGTTTCCTTTTGCCGCCACAACGACATATATTTGCGACATAAACAAGTTCATCCATTATTTACGGTGATATGCACCTGCAAATTAGATGACATATACACAACCCTATATTCAACCAACTCATCATGTGCATGATTAGACAATTAGCGTCTGTCGCGACATTAATCACTGTCGCGCTGACCTCGGCCAAAGCCATCGGACAGGAGTTACGGATGCCTCCCGCCCCGCTACTGTCCACGCATACGGTTGCTGTCGCGCCGTCCTGCGAGTCAATAGCATTGGCCACCGAGGAGGAAATCCAGTCAGTCCTTGAAGCGAGGGCCACAGGCGGGGCGCAACAATTCGGAACGTTGCCCCACGTCGCTCTCCCCGCCGCAAGCGACATCGAGACCGAGCCTGAACTAACACCGGTGGCAACTTTCACCTCCGGCAAAGTATCCAGGCAGGCCTCTCCTCGGGAAAGCAAGCCCTCCATGGCTCCCGAACTACCGGTCAACAACCAGAAATTCTACTCGGCCGACAAAGTCTACGGGAAACCTGACATCAACACCTACACCATCACATTCAGCGTCACCGGGACCACCGACAAGACCTATAAGGTAAAAGGTGTGTACGGCCAATCATCCGCCACCCTTGTGGTAACATTCAACGATGACGGCTCGGCTGAAATCGCGGCCCAGAAATATATCACAAACAACTCGACCTACGGAAACATCTGGTTCTGTCCGGTCGACCTGTCGACAAACACCTACAGTCTGACCGATCCCGTGACATGCTCGCGCGACGAAGAGGGCAACTGGACAATGGGCGCGTGGGGACTCGTGGTCAACCATACCACAGACAAGGGTTACAACGGCTCTGTGCTGTTTGTCTCCGAGGACACCCGTTGGCTCGTCCCCAACATGACCGCGACATTCCAGACCACCGATGCCTCCGGGAATGTGAAAGACAACACTTTCGAAGGTGCGTGGTTTCAGGAAAATCCCTCAAGCCTGTATCTCCTCAATATGGGCTCGACGACTTTCGGACGGGCAATCAACGTCAGCCTCGCTCCGCAGGGCACCGGCATCGTCTCACCCCAATTTGTCAGCAGCGCGGGGGGATATGGCAACCTCTACGCCTATCATGCCGACTACTCCACCGGATATGCCGACTCCAGCAAAAGCGCCAATTGCAGGGTTGAAGACAACAGCCTTGTCTTCGACGACCTCATAATAGCCACTCGGAAAATAAGCACCTCCGGGGATATAAGGATAGCAGCCTCCCCCATAACCTACACACTCTCGGGCGCGGCCATTCAACTCCCGGAACAAATCTCCATAGATTTCCAGGGGGCAGGCACCGCAGCTGACCCATACCTGATAAAATCCCCCGACGACATCCTGGCGATGTCAGCCGCCATCCCGTTACCCGGCTATGCGACAGCCTTCTACAGGCTTGACAACGACATTGATCTCTCAACCCTCACAGGATTCTCACCTGTCGGTAACGAGACCGTACCGTTCAACGGCACATTCGACGGCAACCAGAAGAAACTCTCCGGACTGACCTACAACGGATTCGGCTTGCCCTACACGGGGCTTTTCGGGGTAATCGGCAATCGGGGCGTTGTCAAAAACCTTACGCTGGAAAATTTCACCGTCTACGCCACCGGAGCCAACGCCGGTATCATCACCGGCTTTAACGCCGGAGGTGATATCTCCGGGGTGAAAATCACCTCCTCACTGTTGCAGACACAGGCCGAAGTCGCCGGAGCCATTGCCGGAATGAACACCGGTGTCATAAGTTCCTGCCGGATAAACACCACCATAGAGGGCTACGGCTCAAACGGAGGTGTGACAGGCTACAACTGTGGCGAAATCGGTGACTGCCATTACTCAGGAAACATGGCCATGAGCGGTGCCCTCAGCACCTCCTACCGCCATATCGCCGGAATCGCCGGGCAGTCACTCTCTTCCGAATCGAACGGTTTCAGAAGCCACATCCACGACTGCACCGTGAGCGGCACCATCTCAGATGACACCGGTTACGCATATGTAGGTGGCATAACAGCCGTCTCGCACGGCTCAAAGACAGAAGACCCGGCGGTGATAGAGCGTTGTGTCAACACTGCCACCCTCTCGGCCACCGGTCTCGACTGGGCATCCGACGCCACCCTCCCCAAATCATACTGCGGAGGTATCGCCGCCTATATCTCCTCCTCGAAAATCGAAGACTGCGCCAACGGCGGACTCATACTCGAGACCACCAGACCCAAAGTCTTCACCGGAGGAATCGCCGGCATAGCCGCGGTCTCATTCATATCAAGCGGTTCCGACCAACGTCTTGGCCAGGTGAGTTCAGTAAGCCGCTGTCTCTCGGCAGGGCAGATATACTCCGTCGCAGGCGCGGGATGCGGAATCTTCGGGGCAGTTCCCGTCCTGCCTCCTTTCGACTCGAAAGAGGTCGCCTCGCAGATATTCACAGACTGCTATGCCGACAACCAGATAAACCTGCTGACCGATGACGATTTCGCCATCTCCACAGCAGACCTCACATCCGGCCAGCTCCCAGGCGGTTTCTCCCCGACAGTATGGACTGCCGCCAGCGAACGTTATCCTGTCCCCGCCTCGTTGAAGGAGATTGATGCGGCCATACTTTTCGCCGCCCCTGCCTGTCTTGCGGCGGGAGAGAATTACACAAATGTAAAGAAGGATTTCAAGGTCGATGGGGCATCCTCTGTCAAATGGGCCATCCTCGGAAACAACGGGTCACTCACACAATCCACCCCCTCTCTCAGTATTTCCGGCTCAAACGCGACAATCGGTTCGCAATACGGCAACAACTGGCTCGTGGCCTCGAATGGCGACATCGTGAAGATGATGATGGTCTGCGTCGTGCCCAAACTGTTTGAAGGGGATGGCACACAGGAAACCCCCTTCCTGATCTCCTCAATCGCCGACATGGCCACCCTCAACTCAGCCGTGGCGACTTACGGTCAATCCCACCTCGGCGACTGGTTCAGGATGACAGCCGACATTGACGCTTCGGAAGACCCCTCCTTCGTTTGCGTCGGATATCCGGCCATGACAAGACCTTTCAACGGCACATTCGACGGCGACGGACACGCGTTCCACAACCTCACGGTCAAAACCGCATTCCGCACAGCCTCCGGTGGAGTGACCGCCAACAAGTCATATCAATATGGCGGCCTGTTCTCATATGTAGGCCCGAATGGCACAATCAGGAATGTCGTAATCGCGGATGACTGCGAATATGACCTTTACAATATGTCAGGTTCGATTGCCGGTCTGAATTACGGCGCAATCGAGGACTGCCGCAATTATGCCGCAATCGGAGCAAACGGTATGGCAACCGGCGGTATTGTCGGAGAGAACAACGGTTCGGTCACAGGCTGCTACAACGCCGGTACCGTGACCATACAGCAGAATGCCATCAAGACCGGATCCGGAGGTATCGCCGGAGCGAACACCGGCCTTGTTGACCTCTGCCAGAATGACGGAAACATCACAATCGCCGACGGTAAGACCTCGGAAGTGTCAGGAGGAATCACCGCCATAAATTACGGCAAGATTGACCGCTCGCTCAACTTGGGCGAAGTCAAGGCCAATATGAAGGCCGGTGGCATAACCGCTACCCTCGGCGCATACGGGCAGCCCGGTGAAATATCACGGAGCGCCAACTTCGCCACCGTGACCACTGTCAAGGACAACTCCAACGGCGCGGTCACAAACGACATCCGCGAGTATAAGGTCTCCGACGTGGTGTATGACTGTTCACTCACAGCAATCGGGGCATCAATCAATCCCCTCCCGGGATGCACCGCCCTCAGCACCCTCGAACTTGTCAGCGGGGAAGCCCCGGCAGGATTGCCGTCGGAAGTCCTTGACCTCAAGGCCGGGAAATATCCTGTGCTCAAGAACTTCGCGTCGGAGCCGCGTGCCGAGCTTCTGCGTTCAACCTATATCGGTTTCAACGCCGACCAGTCTGTCGCCAACCTCAGTTCCGATGCCTCCCTCGCGGCTCCCGCCGGTGTGGCGTGGAGCGTCACCGGAAGCGACTCCTTCTCCATCGACGGACAGACCATAAAGGTCACCACACCCGAGGGTGACATCAGCGCCAAAGCCCAGGTTATGGCCTCCGCAGGTGACAGCCCGGTCAAGACTTTCGCTGTCACTTCGCTGCCGATACTGTTCGAGGGGGATGGTTCCGCCGAGGCTCCCTATCTCATAAAGAGCAAGGATGACTTGAACACATTGTCGGGCTTCATCTCCAAGAACGCTTATGATTGCCTCAACCTCCATTATCTTCTTGCGAACGACATCGCATATGAGGATGGCGACGAATTCTCCCCGATCGGAGGCGACGGCACCACCCGATTCAACGGCACATTCGACGGCAATGGCAAGACCGTGAGCGGTATCACCTACACCTGCACCACCGCCAAGCCGGGCAAAAACACCGGCCTGTTCGGCCAGTTAGGCCCTCAGGGCATGATACATGACCTTACCGTCGACAACTCTTTCACCGGTTATGGAGCCGGAGGAGTAGCCGCACAGGTCGAGGGAGAAATCCACAACTGTGTCAATAAGGGAGCCATCACCGCAACCGGTGACCCCGCTGGCGGAATCGCCGGGACATTGAAGTCAGGCGGTATCATCCGCGACTGCTTGAATACGGGCACAGTCATGTCTGAAAAGACCTATGGCACCGGTGGTATCGCAGGGAAGACTGAAAAAGGCTCTTCTGTCTCGGGATGTGTCAACAAAGGTAGTCTCGGAGGGGAAGCTCAGGGGAAAGCCCTGGGCGGAATCGCCGGACTTGCCGGAGGCTCCTTTACCGACTGCCGCAACGAGGGGCAACTCACCTCTGAGACCGCAAGTGTCGGCGGTATTGTCGGCAAACACGCCTCTGGAAGTCTTCTTGAGATTTCCGGATGCAGTAACCTCAAGGGGATTATCCTCCCCAAAGCAATTGCAGTCGGAGGTATAATCGGAGGCAATGACAGCGACAAGTCTCTCAACCAGGCCAAAGTGCATATCACCTCTTGCGACAACGAGGGGAACATCGTTGGTGTGCTTGGTGTCGGCGGCATAGCCGGTATCGTCAGCGAATCAGACTTCACCATGACCGACTGTGACAACACGGCCGCTATCGAGGCGCTCAACCTGGGTGCCAAAGGGGCAGCCGACACATTCGCCGGAGGTATCGCAGGATGCGCCAACGGGTCTGTTGTCGACGGAACTGATTGCCATATCAAGGATTGCCGTAACACGGGCTTCGTGACCGCATACGGAGGCAACAATATCGGAGGCATTGTCGGCAAGAACGGTGTCCCGGTAATCGGATGCCGCAACACCGGTGAGGTGAAGGCGATATTCGGTGGAGAAGACGGTGTGGATTACTCCGGATTCTCCCTGTCAAGCATCGGAGGAATCTCCGGCAGCTCATACGGAGGTGTGCGTGACAGCTGGAATGCGGCCCCTGTGACCACCGACGGCTCATGGGTCGGCGGTATCGCGGGATACACCAACAAAGACATCATCGGATGCGTCAACATCGGCGCTATCACTGGACAGGCCGGAATAATCCCGGGAGGGTCCGATCCCCAGGGGGTTGGCGGAATCGTCGGCAGAATGGGTTCTGTTTCCTATGCCGGATTCATCACCGACACCTACAACACAGGCGCGGTGACCGGACTCACACAGGTGGCAGGCATTGTCGCCCAGCGGTTCGGCAACGAGGCCCAGCTCCAGAACGTTTACAACACCGGCAGTGTGACTGCCACCGCAGATGGAGGGACGGCGTTCCCGATCGGAAACCAGCGTACACAGGGCGCACAGGCTATTGGCAGTGACGCGAATGTCTATTACCTTGAAGGTTGCTGCCCGCCCTCCTCCGCGCTTGACAATGGAGCGAAAGAGATGACCCGGGAGGAACTGTCGACAGCTGAACTTGGCGCAAGCTACCTCCACTCCCCCGGAGCCCTGCCGGTTCTGGCCAATCTTCCCTCCCCGGCGAAGACCTATCTTGACGCAATCTTCGGACTCACCTTGGAATATGAAGATGACTCGTATGATTCGGTCAAGGGAAACATTTTCTATGCCTCCCTTGAGGGACTCGACTGGACATCTTCAGACAATCTCCACCTTACTGACGGTATCGCCACCCCGACCGCTGACGGAGCCGCGTGGATGCGTGTGGCGATAAACGGCGAAGATGACTCTCATTTCAAACAGTTTGAACTGGATATCAAGGCTTTCTCGGATCTTGATGAAATACCCTATGACAAGGATGTGATTTCACGCGAATATTTTGATTTGCGTGGTATACATGTCACCTCCCCGGCAGCCGGTTCGGTTTATATCGAGATGTCAACGCTATCAGACGGCACAGTCCGCGCACGACGCGTATGCCGGTAACGACCTTGCCGCGATAGACATTCCGATTGAAAAAACATCTTTATGAAAGCAGACGCCCGGGCTCAACGTGAACCCGGGCGTTTTTTCAAACCTGTTTGCCGTCGATTGCCAGCACACTCAACTGTCTTTCAAGTCTCAGGGCGATGGCCCCGTTGTCCTTTATGAAGGAATACAGCTCCCCGACAGCCCTCAGCTTCGGTCCTTTCTCGAAATTCAGGTCACCTTTCCATCCGGCCACAAGACGCGAGAGTTCGGTCTCCCTGGCTCGGGCCTCAACGGTCAGCTCGTCGGCATCGTCGCCGATAGGATAACGCCGCGTAAGCATGTCGGTGGAAGCGAACATCTGGTAATTCGCCACGAAGGAGAAGCAGTCCTCCAGTACATCGGGCCATTGGCGCAAATCGACATTGTTTTGCAGGGAGTCCAATACCAGGCTCGTGTTTGACGCGCTGACCAGCAGCCGTTCAACCGCCGGAAGCCGAGTGTTGTCGGTAGGCAGTCCGGATGGTTCGAACATGTCAGAGAGGTCATTGAAGGAGAAATCGGGATTATATGAGACTTCGCTATCTTTCCTGCGGGGAGCCGGAGTGGTCACGGCATAGCAGTAGGCGAGGAAAATATTCAGCAGGTGAAGAAGACGGGGCACATTTTTCAGAAGTTTCTCTTTCTGTTCGGCATCCCTGAGACGTTTCTGTTTCTCGATTTCCGACCCGACATCGATTTCCGACTTCATCGACCCAACGGCGTTAAGAAACAAACCGAGGAATATCAAGCCACACATCACCTCGATGGCGGTGACCGCCTGCGCCCATCCGTGGGCCGGGGTGTAGTCGCCGAAACCAAGGGTGGTGATGGTCACGATACTGTAATAGAGCCACGACCCGAAATCGGTTCCCGCTCCATCCGGAATCCTGAACTGCCCGTCAGGCAACGCCCAATATATCAGCGCGAACATCGGCGTGACCACCACATACAGCCCTATCCATACTATCGGCCTTATATTGGAGACCACATGGAAAAAATGCTTCACCTTGTCTGAGACTGTCCCATTCATATTCAATTCATTCTATTTATGATAAACATCGCTATTAGAATATCTCCTATCCAAATTCACAAAAATTTGTATAACATCACTTTTTTTATTACTTTTGCAACTAAAGGTTTACACGAAATCAATCATACACATTATGCACACAAAACTTAAACTAATGCTATCGCTAATAGCGATAGTATGTCTCACTCCAAAAGCTTATGCAGACGTTGAGTGGGAATTTCAGGTAGGCGGAATGTACACATCCGACTACAAGGTATACTCAACATCTTCTGAAGACATCAAACGGAGTGCTAACGGCCAAGCCACATTAGGACTATACCTAAAAATCCCTGTTGCACGAAGAATGTTTATCGAGACCGGACTTGGATGGCGCCATCATTATGTTTTCTCAAAATACAAGTTTGAAGTCACAAAAATCGGTGATGAGTCTCTCGATGAGCCAGCTGAGACCTGGGTAGACCCTGAATATAACGATTGGGGAAATTCTCTTGTGTTGCCGGTGAAATTTGGATACTCACTCCCTCTCAACGAGCAGAATTCCTTTGAATTTCTCCTTGGCCCGTATGTCGAGTATCTCTTCAACAGCCCCAACGAATATGCCACCGAAGAAATACAGGAAAGAATCGACTACGGCTATAACATCCGGAAAGCCACCCATTGGTCGGTCGGCATTCAACCCTCTGTTATGTTCAAGCATCGTGCTCTCCGAATAGGTATGACTTTCCAAAGCCCCATATTTTATAATGGCCCACAAAACCTTAACAAAAACACCTTTATGTTTACAATTGGGGTGTCTTTCGGAAGTGGAGCATGGGAAGGCATCGGTACAGGTCTGGCGGCGGCAGGCACAGTAATGGGTGCTATGGCCGACGGATATGCGTCTGGAGTAGCGGCAGCCTCCTCCAATAATTACAACGATTCTTATTCAGATTCACAATCATCATCTTATTCCTCATCATCCTATTCTTCCGGTTCAAACAGCGGGAATCAATCACTTTCGCAAAATCAGCAGTTAAACTCAGACAAACGAGTTTATAGCAATTATGAATCGATGCTGAGCAAGTTTAAATCAGGACTGACAGGATATACCTGTTCCGAGGTAAAAGACATTCAGAAAAAAATGCGTAAACTCCGCGAAAAATGGAACGGTAAAATCCAAAAATCCTCCCTTGAGAGCTGGAACTGCAACTAATCCTCCCCGACATAATTAAAACGTCCACTCTATCATTAAACGTCCACTCTATCTGTTATCACAGATTAAGTGGACGTTCTTTATTTTTATATCTCCCGATGTCATTCAATCACTCGTGAGACCTTGCCATTCTCAAAAATCACGGTGGTCTCATTGCCGTAAATCCAGCGGCGTTTCTCCCCTGACTTGCGGATTTCCAGAGGAGGGCCAAGCAAGATGTTCACCTCGTCAGGCAGCATCCCGATTGTGACTTTGCCATTCTTCACGGCGGCAAGATTCGGAGCCACGATGTCGGGGCGGCTGACCGCGTAGGAGGCCATGTCGTTGAGATATTTCGAGTTGACCCATGTAAGCTCCATCACCAGTTCTCCATGGCGGGTGTTGGATTCCGGATGGAGCGACGCGAGCGGCAGTGTGCGCGGGATAAGCCCCTTCTCGCGGTAACGGACGGCGACATCTGTGGTGGCGAAATCAAATCCCCCCTCCTTGGCCTTGACAGTGAGGTAGCGGGTATAGGTGGCCTCTTTGTTGTTGGTTCCTTGGGTGGATTTCAGCATCGCCGAGAATTCGTTTTTGTCATAATCCACCGACAGCAGCCCTTCATCGGCCTCGGTGTCGAAATTGTTTACAGCATACAACAACGTCGCCAGCATCACTTTCCGCGCATCCAGTCCCTTTACGGGTATTGTCCCCTTGATTACGGCCGCGCCGTCAGTGGGTTCGGTCGAAGGATAGAACAATGTCACCCCATCCTCCTGGGCGGGGAGTTCCTGAATCGAAATCCACTCGGTGTAATCCACCGGAGGTTTAGGGTCTTTCTTTCCCGGGAGTTTGAATCCCAGGGCCGTCTCCGGCACAATCAGCGACGCGACTACCGTGACAATACCGGCGATTGTTGCTTTATTCATAAGTCAATGGTTTGGTTTGGAATGGAGAGGGGGCGGGATTACTGCCCCTGACACAGGTTTTCCTCCCGCTGCCCCTCTCCTCAGGTTTTACACGATTAATCAAAAGGCCACTCCAAGGCGAATCATGAAGTTGCTGGAGTGCAGGCTCTTCTCCACGCTGTTGGCGTCCTTGTCGTAATAATAGATTTTTGCGGCAGGGACAAAACCACGCTGGTAAGTGAAATCGAGGTTGAGACGCTTGTACCATACACCAAGGCCGATCTGCATGCCTGCGTCAAATGCCTGATAGTCATACTCATCCTTCAGCTCGTCGTTGTCGACTTCCCATTTGTCGCCGTCACTGTCCTTGTAGCTGAGTTTCTTGCCGGCGAAATCATAGCTGACAAACAAGCCGAGGTGGGCGTCAAGCTTGATGTCGTCGGTGATGGAGTATTTGTAACCGAAGGTGAAGGGGGAGTATTTCACATTCCAGGTGAGGATATGACCCTTTTCATCATAGGTTTCATCATCGTCTGTTTCCTCATATTTGGTCGAGAAACCACGGGTGCCGATACCCAGTTCCATACCCCAGTAGAGGCCGAAATTGCTGATGGGACGCTGGAAGCCGAAGTCGATGTCCATACCGGCGCGGCTGCCCAGGGAAACCTCCGAGTGGGTTCTGCCCTCATTGGCCAGGTCGATGGCCTCACTGGCTCCGGCGATGTTGTTGAACGACACACCAAGACGGGCATACCATAAGGTGGAGGTCTTTGACTTGCTGTAAGAGTAGGACGACATCACCTGAGCTGAAGCGGAGATTGCCATAAAGGCTGTCGCCACGATTAACAATAGTTTTTTCATATGTGTAATGTGGTTGTCACGGCAATTGTGTCAGCATTGCCGTGTGGTTAAAGATATGTGTTCGGTGGTTTACTTTGTGATTCCCTGGTTTCCTTGCGACTGCTGTCCGTCGGTGGTCACGGAGACTGATGTCTGGGTCGTGGGATATACCACTCCGATCATGTCGATTTCGGCCTTGGTTGCCGGGCGGAAGTTGGTGTACTTGACAGGATAGCCCGAAAGCTCCACTATGAGCATCTTTGTGTCCTTCTCATAGACATAGGAGTCAAACAGCGGCTCGATGATGGCGTCCGCGTCAGCTTCCTGACACGCACGGTAGAGGGCCCTCATCTCGTCATTGCGGATTTCTCCCATGGTGATGTTGCCGATTGCCTGATCGAGAGGGAAATAGTAGGGGCCGAAGGTCTCGCGGGAATTGCTGAGCATCTTCATGTCGAAAATCTGCGGTGTGACGAATGTGCGCACCTCCGGCGGAATCTTGCGGGCTTCGGCCCGCTCGAATTTCTTGGGATTGGAATCTTTCTTCTGGGCGAAAGCCGGCGCGGAGGATGCCAGCACAGCCACAGCAAGAGACAGGAGTAACCTGCTTTTCATACTCGGTATCCCCTATGTTCGTGTCGGGGGCAACTGTTGATGGCAGCCGATCCCTCGCCGCCTGTTGGAAAAGACTTGAATCAATGGGGTACACACATAAAAAAGGCGGGATCTGCATCATTTTGCTTATCCCATCCTTAAGGCTTCTCGCATTGCCATCGACAGAGGATAAGCAACGTCAGTCAGCCCACGCCTTGGATATGGAATATCTCCACGCCTCGCCGACCGCTCCTGAAAGGGGCAGACGGCGTGGGCAGGAAAACGTGTTTCCACAAACAGCGCGAACAATTTCGTTGCTTCATCTTCTCTGTCTTGAAAATTTTGCGAGAATTTTAAGGATAGAAGACAAACGTAATGAAACGTTCTTTATGTATGTAACCGGTCTGCCCCTCTAGGCTAACCGACACTGCAAATTTACAACTTTTTCACATATCTGCAAACACCCCGCCGTTTTTTAACAGCCTGGCATAAAAGCAGACCGGCCGG
>URLF01000030.1 GCA_900548705.1 uncultured Porphyromonadaceae bacterium
GTAGGGAAAGGATAGGAGGTCGCCGACGGTTTTGTCAAGCAGCTCCACTTTCCTTACTTTTGTCCGGTCATTGAGCAGGGTGAAAAACCTCATAGCCAATACCACCATGGCGATGATGCCGATTGCGCACGAGATATACGCCATCCACTCATTGCCGAGCATCCCAAGAGTTATGAATGGGAGTGTCGCCGTCAATACTTTTGCAGCCCCGTCGGCCAGGCTGTCTTTGAAAATCTCAGTTATCATATGTGATGCGGAATTTGTCGAGTAGCACCTTGAAACAGTCCTGGGCAGTGAGGCATGTATCCATAAGGAATCCTTTGATGCCCGGCCAGTTGCGCAGCCCGTTATAATAAAACATTTTTAACTCGTCTGTGATGATGAATGGCACATGGCCGTTGCGGAGACATTCCCTGAACATAATCAGACGGCCTACGCGTCCGTTCCCATCCTGAAACGGATGGATTGACTCAAACCGATGGTGGAAGTCAAGGATGTCCTCAAATGTCGGGCGCGAGATTGAGTTGTAGGCCTGCAGGAGTGGTTTTATCTCACGGCTGACATCTTCGGGGGCGGTGGTGTCGTTGCCTCCGACTTCGTTCGGAAGCCGCTTGTATTCCCCGACATTGAACCATTCCCTGTCGGCATCAGATGTCCCTGATTTCAGCAGCAGGTGGAGATGCTTTATGTATGACTCGGTCAACGGGGAGTCGGTGTTATCGATGATATAATCGATGGCCCGGAAATGGTTTGTGGTCTCGATGATGTCGTCGACATTGATGGCCATATCGGTCATACCGATGGTGTTGGTCTCGAATATGTGCCGGGTCTGGTCGTGGGTAAGGCGGCTACCCTCGATATGGTTTGAGTTGTAGGTCAGGTCTATCTGTATGCGGTGGTAGATGCCCCCTTTCAGCTTGCCGGATTTTTGCTCCCTCAAAGTCTTGAGCAGAGGGGAGACGGCCTTTGCCTTTTTTCTGCCGGGAGGAACCGCGTCGGCAGGTATCTGCCAGGTCTTGCCGGCGAGATAAGCGCCGTCGAGTTTTCCCAGTGAGCAGTAGTTCCGGGCAGTACGCTCCGAAACCCCATATTTCTCAGCCCATTCTTTCACTGACAGATAAGCCATATTTATCGGCAAGTTTTGATGTGTTTGATGGTGTAAAGATACGCAAACTTGCCGATATCGGCAAGTTTGCGGCGTGAAATCTGAAATAATTGTCTTTATAAAATGGGATGCGGAGGGTCAGGGGAGGGGGGTGCCAATCATTGACAGGAAGGTTGGCTCGTCGATGACGGGGATGCCGAGGGAGGCGGCTTTCTCCCGTTTGGCGGGGCCCATGTTTTCTCCGGCGAAAACGTAGTCGGTCTTCTTGGAAATCGAGGAGACATTTTTACCGCCGTTGCGCTCGATGAGTTCCTTGTACTCGTCGCGGGAGTGGTGGGTGAATGTGCCGGAAATCACGAAGCTCTTCCCACCGAGCAGGTCGGTGCGACCCTCCTCCGATTCCTCGGGGGCTGACATCTGCAAGCCTGCACGGCGAAGCCGCTCCACGATTTCCCGGTTGAGGGGATTGGCGAAATAGGCGGTGATGCTCTCGGCTATGCGCGGCCCGATATCCTTGGTGGCGGCGAGTTCGGCGGATGATGCCGCCATCAGCCGGTCGATGTCGGGGAAGGCCTTGGCGACTTTCTTGGCCACGGTGTCTCCGACGAAGGGTATCGACAGAGCGTAGACCACACGGTCGTATGGTACCGACTTGGAGGCTTCAAGCCCTTCAAGCACCCTTTCGGCCGAGCGAGGGCCGAATCCTTCGAGGGTCATCAGCTGGTCGGCGGTCAGGTCGTAGAGGTCGGCGATGTTACGGACAAAGCCCCTCGCGTACAGCTGCTGGGCGGTCTCCTCCCCGACACCGTCGATGTTCATCATCTTGCGTCCCACGAAATGCTCCACGCGGCCCGCAATCTGCGGGGGGCATCCGAAGCGGTTGGGGCATTGCCAGGAGGCTTCCCCCTCGACACGCACCAGAGGGGTGCCGCAGGCGGGGCAATGGCTGACAAACTGGACAGGCTTTGTGCCGGGCAGACGGCCATTCTCATCCACGCCGGTGATCTTGGGGATGATTTCCCCACCCTTCTCGACGTAGAGCATATCCTCCTCGTGGATGTCGAGGTTGCGGATTATATCCTCATTATGGAGCGACGCGCGTTTCACGATTGTCCCTGAGAGCAGCACCGGTTCGAGGTTGGCCACCGGTGTGACAATCCCCATGCGCCCCACCTCGAATGAGACGAAACGGAGCCGGGTGCATGCACGTTCGGCGGGGAACTTGTATGCCATTGCCCAGCGGGGTGACTTGGCGGTGAAACCGAGGTTTAACTGCTGGCGCAGGGAATCCACCTTGAAGACCAGCCCGTCGGTGGCCACCGGCAGTTCGCGCCGCGCGGTATCCCAGTGGTTGATGAACTCGTCGACAGCCTCTATCGAGTGGAGGCGGGTCATTATGTCGGAAACCTTGAAACCCCATTCCCTGGCAGCCATCATATTGTCGAAATGGTTGTCATAAGGGAGTTCCGGTCCCAAGAGATAGTAGAAATATGCGTCGAGACCGCGACGGGCAACCTCGCGGGAGTCGAGGGTCTTGAGAGTTCCGGCGGCCGCGTTGCGCGGATTGGCGAATAACGGTTCCTCGTTGAACTCCCTCTCCTTGTTCAGGCGGTCAAACTCGCTCCAGGGCATCAGTATCTCCCCGCGTATCTCGAAGAAATCGGGCCATCCCGTCCCCCTCAGTTCCAGGGGAATCGAGCGGATGGTCTTGATGTTCTCGGTCACAACGTCGCCACGCTCTCCGTCGCCACGGGTGACGGCGCGGACAAGACGCCCGTGTTCGTAAATCAGTGAAATGGACGTGCCGTCATACTTCATTTCCCCCACCACGTCGAAACGCTCACCTTCGAGGGCGGTGCGGACGCGCGAGAACCATTCATCCACCTCGTGGATGGAGTATGTGTTGCCCAGCGAGAGCATCGGATGGATGTGGAGCGCCTGCTCGAACTTGTCGGAGATGTCGCTTCCTACCCTCCGGGTCGGGGAATACGGGTCGTCCATCTCCGGAAACTCCTTCTCAAGGGCTTCCAGTTCCTTCATCATCATGTCAAACTCCTTGTCGGAAATCTCGGGGGAGTTCAACACATAGTAATTATAGTTGTGGCGGTTGAGTTGTTCTCGCAGATCGAGAAGACGCTGCTGGCGGGGATTCATCGCGTGGTATGCGGTTTGCTTATGAGTTTGTTTTCAGATGGTTGAGAGCGCGCAGGGTGTTGCACAGGGTCTGTGACCAGTAGCCACGGAAATCCTCGGCAACCCCCTGGAGGGCGAGCCTGACGGTCTCGTCGGTGGTGTCGCGCACGGTGTTGATGAAGTTGTAGAAGACCTGGAACAGGTCGGTCAGCCCTTCGGATATCGAGACCGCCACGGGTGTGTCGGAATACTTCATATCCTCCTCGAAGACCTCCAGATACACGTCGTCGGGGCCGAGGATGGTCTCCACGTTGCGGCGCACCGCGTCGTAATAATCCTCGTCGAGAGCCTGCTCTATGTAGACCTCCTGGTCGAGATACATGTCAGGGGTGATGTCGAAGGCGGATATGTAGAGTCTCGGCAACAGGCGGAGCATCCGGTCGACAAACTCGTCGCGGTCAGCCTCGCGCGCGCCTTCAAGCTCGCGGCAGTATTCGTCGCAAAGGCCGACGAAGACAATGGCGTTTGATTCCATATTGATGATTACTTAGGTTGATGTGAGTCTCAGGCATGGCGGCGGGATGGAATCCCGTACAAGGAGTGGGCCTGTATATAATCCAATACTCCGCGAGGGACCAGATTGTTCACCGGCTTTCCTTGTTTGAGCATCCGGCGTATCTCGGTGCTTGACACCGGGAGCAGGTCGGCCCGCAGCGGGGTCGCCTGGGAATCCCCCTGAGGCATCGCGTAGCCCTCGCGGGGATAGACTATCGGGGAGAAGTCGCGGAGAATCTCGTCGTGGCTCTTCCATTTGTCAAAGCAATCCCAGTTGTCAGCCCCGATTATGAGCCTGAAACGGTCGTCGGGATGCTCGGCGGAGAGCTTCCGGAGGGTGTCGATGGTGTAGGAAGGACGCGGCATCGACAGCTCTATGTCACTCGCTTCCAGCGAGGGGAAGGGACGGCAGGCGATACGCAGCATCTCCATCCTCAGGTTGTCGTCAATCAGCGCGTCGGGATTCTCCTTGAGGGGATTGAGAGGTGACACCACCATCATCACCCTGTCGGCCAGTCCGCGCCTGACAACCTCGCGGGCAAGTCCGATATGGCCGTTGTGAACCGGGTTGAATGACCCGCCGAAGACTCCGATTACCATACTTTACTCCTGTGCTTCTGCGGATGCCTGTCAGGCCTCCTTGATGTAGTCGCGGATTATCGACTCTACCTCCGAGATGGCGCGGGGCAACTCGTCGTTGGTGACCACATGGTCATAGCGGGGCATGAATCCAAGCTCATACTCCGCGCGGTCGACACGCTGGCGTATCGAGTCGGCAGAGTCGCTTCCACGGTTCTCCAGACGGTGGCGCAGCTCCTCGATGCTTGGTGGCTCGATGAAGATGGCCAAGGCCTTGTCGCCGAACAGTTCCTTGACATTCACGCCGCCGCAGACATCGATGTCAAGAATCACATTGTGGCCGGCGGCCACACGGTTCTCGATTTCGCTGCGGAGGGTGCCGTAATAACGTCCCGGATATACCTGCTCGTATTCCACGAACGCTCCTTCGGCAATCAGTTCCTTGAACTTCTCGTCAGAGAGGAAATGGTAGTTGACACCATCCACTTCCCCCTCACGGGGCTTGCGGTTGGTTGCCGATACTGAGAACTGGAGGTCGAGTTCACCCCGGTCCATGATGTCGCCGATGATGGTCGATTTGCCGCATCCCGACGGGGCGGAGATTATGATAAGTTTACCTGCCATGGTGTTTGTTTTGCGTTTCGGAATAAATGTGCTTTACATTTCCTCATAATAAATGAGGGTGGCAACCCTCGGCATCCTGATCAGCCGTAGAGGTTACCACCCTGCAAATATAACCAAATTTTTTAATACACGCTTTATTTCACGAGCCGTTTTTCTCCATCGCGCACATAGATGCCGGGGGCCGTGGGCTCGTCGACAGGCTGGCCGAGGAGGTTGTGCCATGGGCCGGAAGCCTCACCGGCGGGGGCGTCGGCGGCGATTCCATCAATTCCCGCCTTGTCGGCGAAACCGGCCAGGGCCTTGATGGCATTGCAGGCACGACCGTTGGTGCTGTCAAACACTGGGGCGTTGTACCATCCCGAGAGGTTTGTGCGGTAGGCGTTGTATTCAGGCCACCACCATATGATTCCGGTGGTGTTGTCATGAGCCTTGAGCAGGTCGACCAGTGCCGAGGTGAAATCTTTCTGTCCCGCGTCGGAGTAGGGATAGACACTCGTGTAGTTGTATGAGGTGCCGGGCACTTCCCACTTGTAGGGATAGCCGGTCTCCACCACCATGATTTCCTTGTCGGGGAACTTCTCCTCCAGGCTGTTGACAGCGTTGTCGAGGTTGGAGAGAGGACCGTGGAAATAAGGGTAGTAGCTCAGGCCGATGATGTCGTAGTCTACCTGGGCATCTTTCATACGGGTGTAGAAGTTGTCCTGCACGGGGATGTTGCTGACGCGCTCGGTGTGAAGCACGATTTTGGCCGAAGGGCATACCTCACGGCAGGCTTTCCCGGCCTGTTTCAACAGGGTAGTGAAACGCTCCCAGTTGGCATTGCTGTTGATGAAGCATTTTTTCAGCGACGAGGCCGGGGCGTTCCAGGCTCCCCAGAGCATGCCATAGGAGATTTCATTTCCGGTCTGGATGAAGTCGGGGGTGACACCCTCGGCGGCAAGTGTCTCCAGTGTCTCGCGGGTATAGTCGTAAATCTTCTGGTAAAGCTGCTGGTCGTCAAGCCCCACCCAGTCGGTAGGGGTCCACTGTTTGGCGGGGTCGGCCCAGGTGTCGGAATAGTGGAAGTCGAGCATCAGCGGAAGTCCGGCGGCCTTGATACGCTTGCAGATGGGTATGATGTAATCAAGGCTCTGGCAGGCGTTGGGGTCTTTGTCGGGGCCGTTGTAGTTGGCGGGATTCACAAACAGGCGTATGCGCATGATGTCCCATCCCTGTGATGCGAAAAAGTCGAGCGCGGAGCCGTCGATGGGCTGGCCGTTGTAGTCGAGGTAGACCGCTCCGGCCTCCTCATAGGCGGGGAGGAGGGAGATGTCGCCACCCGCGTAACGGCGTGAGGCGAAAACCGAGCCGGTGGCCAGGATGGCGGCGGCGAGCAGAAAGAGTAATCTGTGTTTCATCTATGGTTTTGATTATCTATGGGTTGATTATGGGGGTGTGTCACGTTATACAACGTCAAAAAAAGTGGAATCTTGTATGTGGCGGCACACAAAATTCCACAAATATCATTAATATGGCCCCGGGGAATCACATCACATTGAGCACCTGCTCTTTGATCTGTTCCAGCTCATCCTTCATCTTGACCACGAGAATCTGCATGTCGGCCTGGTTGCTCTTCGAGCCGAGGGTGTTGATTTCGCGCCCCATCTCCTGGGCGATGAATCCAAGCTTCTTCCCCTGGCCGGGGGCGGCGTCGAGGGTCTCGAGGAAATAGTGCAGGTGTTGGGCCAGACGCTGTTTCTCCTCGTTGATGTCGAGTTTCTCGATATAGAAAATCATCTCCTGCTCCAGACGGCCCTTGTCATAGTCCACCTTGGGGATGGATGACAGGCTGTCGGTGATGCGGGAGCGTATCTTGGTGATTCGTTCGGTCTCGTAGCGTGGCACTTCGGCGAGCAGGTCGGAGATGCGGCTGATACGCAGGCGGAAGAACTCGTCGAGACGGCGTCCCTCGGCGGCGCGATGCTCCATCAGCCCCTCGACAGCCTCATTCACACATGCCAGCAGTACCTCTTTCTCAGGCTCGGCGGCCTCCACCGGGGTTTCGGCCTTGATTACATCCGGCATGCGCATCAACACCCCGTACCAGTCGGTCGGTTCGGGGATGCCGAGCTTGGCGGAAGCCTCGATGATCTGTCTGCGGTAGTCGGCCATCGCCTCCAGATTGAGACGCGCCGATGCCTCCCCCGAAGTGGTCTCCACAAAAGCCGACAGTTCCGACTTCCCTCTTTCAAGGCGCGGGGCCACGATGGCACGCACTTCCGCCTCGGCCTGACGGTAGCCCTGGGGGAGACGCAGGGTCAGGTCGAGCTGTTTGGAGTTCAAGGATTTGACTTCAACGGTAAATTTCTTGTTGAGATACTCGGCAGTCGCGCTGCCGAACCCGGTCATAGACAGAATCATCGATGTATGGTTTCTACTGATTGTTTTTGTTTGCAAATTTAACTTTTTTTGATGAGAAAATTGTGTAATTTTGTGGAAAAATTTTCCTGCCCCTCTCCATATGGCCCAGGAAAACCATCGTCTGTCACAACATTTCCCCATGGCTACCATACTGAATATAGAGACATCAACATCGGTGTGTTCGGTCGCGCTCGCTTCCGAGGGTGCGATACTCCAGCATTCCGAGGATTTCCAGGGACGCAACCACGCTGTGGTGCTGAGCGGATTCATCAAGGATGCGCTCGACCATCTGCGCCGTCACGAGATGACCCTCGACGCGGTCGCCGTGTCGATAGGCCCGGGCAGTTATACCGGCCTGCGCATCGGCCTGAGCGAGGCCAAGGGGCTGGCTTACGCCCTCGGTATACCCCTGATTGGTGTGCCTACCCTCGAGCTGATGTCGGTAGGGGTTATGTTCTCGCGTGACGACCTTCCCGAGGGAACCCTATTCGCGCCGATGATCGACGCGCGGAGGATGGAGGTCTACACCGCCGTCTATGACCTTGCCCTCCAGCCCCTGATGAAACCCTTCCCGCTGATTCTTGACGCGGAGAGCTACAAGGAATATCTCGACCGCTCTCCGGTGGCATTCTTCGGCGACGGGTCGGCCAAGGCCCGCGAACTGCTCGGCGGCAATCCCAACGCCATCTTCATCCCCGATGTCAACCCGCTGGCGGTCGACATGGTGGCTCTGTCGGAACGAGCCTTCCGCAACGGTGACTTCCTCGACCTCGCATATTCCACCCCTCTCTATCTCAAAGATTTCCAGGCAACGAAGCCCCGTAACCTGTTCGCGTAAATGTTCACCCATCTCCACGTCCACTCCCAATACTCTGTCCTTGACGGCCAGGCGTCAATCAACGCGCTGGTAGACAAGGCTATGGCCGACGGTATGCCGGGCATAGCCCTTACCGACCACGGCAACATGTTCGGCATCAAGGAATTCTATAACTACGTCGCCAAGAAGAACGGCAAGACCAAAGGGGCAATCAAGGATGCCCTGAAAGCCGCCGAGGAGGCCGAAAAGGCCGGCGACGAGGCTGCCGCCGCCACCAGGCGCGACGAGGCCGCCGCTCTTGAGAAGAAGATTTTCAAGCCGATATTCGGCTGCGAGGTGTATGTGGCCAAAAGTTCGCTGCTCGACCGTGGCGACAAGGGGGACAAAGGCCGCCACCTGATATTGCTGGCCAAGAACCTCAAAGGCTACCACAACCTTGTGAAGCTTGTCTCCCGTGCCTGGACCGAGGGATTCTACTTCCACCCCCGTACAGACAAGGAAGAGCTTCGCGCCCACGCCGAGGGGCTGATTTGTTGTTCGGCCTGTCTGGGTGGCGAGATTCCGCGCCTTATAACCCAAGGGGAAATCGAGGAGGCCGAAAAGCAGGTGCAGTGGTACAAGGAGGTGTTCGGAGAAGACTATTACCTTGAGCTTCAGCGCCACAAGGCCACCGTGCCCCGCGCCAACCACGAGACTTTCCATCTCCAGGAGACGGTCAACGCCGAGTTGTTGCGCATCGCCGACAAATACGGGATAAAGGTTGTGGCCACCAACAAGAAAATCGCCGACGAGAACCGTATGCTCTACTCCAAACAGGAGTGGCTCAAGACCACCGAGGAGATGAGACAGGTATTCGCCGATCTCCCCCAGTCGCTTGAGAACACCCGCGAGATTCTCGACAAGGTGGAGTTCTACGACATCGACCATGCTCCAATCATGCCGTTCTTCGCCATCCCCGAGGAGTTCGGCACAGAGGAGGAATACCGCTCCCGCATCACGGAGGAGGACCTTTTCAATGAGTTCACCCGCGACGAGAACGGCAATGAGGTCATGACCCGCGAGGAGGGGGAGAAAAAGATAAAGAAACTCGGAGGCTACGACAAGCTCTACCGCATAAAATTCGAGGCCGACTACCTGGCCAAACTCGCATACGAGGGGGCGGAACGCCGTTACGGCTCCCCGCTCACCCCCGAGCTGCAGGAACGCATCAAGTTCGAGCTTCATATCATGAAGACGATGGGTTTCCCCGGCTACTTCCTTATCGTGCAGGACTTCATCAACGAGTCCCGCGCCAAGCTCGGCGTGTCGGTGGGTCCCGGCCGTGGTTCCGCCGCCGGTTCGTGCGTGGCCTATTGCCTTGGAATCACCCAGATAGACCCCGTCAAATATGACCTGCTGTTTGAGCGATTCCTCAACCCCGACCGTATCTCCCTCCCTGATATCGACGTCGACTTCGACGATGACGGGCGTGCGCGTGTGCTGAAATATGTCACCGACAAGTACGGGGCGGAGAAGGTGGCCCATATCATCACCTACGGCACTATGGCCGCCAAGTCGGCCCTGAAGGATGTCGCCCGTGTCGAGGGGTTGCCGATTCCCGAGAGCGACCGCCTGACCAAGATGATTCCCCGGCATATGCCGGAGGTCAACGGCAAGGAGCTGAAACCCACCCTCGGCAACTGTTACGAGTATGTCCCGGAGTTCAAGAACGAGCTGCAGAATCCCGACCCCATAATGAGGGAGACCCTGAAGTATGCCCGTCAGCTTGAAGGGAATGTCAGGAACACCGGTGTGCATGCCTGCGGCGTGATTATCTGTCGCGACGCCATCTCCGACTGGGTGCCAGTGGCCACCGCCGACGACAAAATCGAGGGTAAACTGCTTGTCACCCAGTATGAGGGACGAGTAATCGAGGAGACCGGCCTGATCAAGATGGACTTCCTGGGATTGAAGACCCTCTCCATCATCATGGACGCTGTCAAGAACATAAAGCTGACCCGGGGTATCGATATCGACATGGAGAAGATTCCTATCGATGACCCTAAGACATACCAGCTCTACTGCGAGGGACGCACCGTCGGCACATTCCAGTTCGAGTCGGCGGGTATGCAGAAATACCTGCGTGAGCTGCAGCCCTCTGTATTCGAGGACCTCATTGCGATGAACGCCCTGTATCGTCCCGGCCCTATGGACTACATCCCTGACTTCATCGCCCGAAAGCATGGCCGTTCGCCGATTGTCTACGATATTCCCATTATGGAGAAATATCTCAAAGACACATACGGCGTGACCGTCTACCAGGAGCAGGTCATGCTCCTGAGCCGTCTGCTTGCCAACTTCACCCGTGGCGAGAGCGACACCCTGCGAAAGGCGATGGGTAAGAAGCTCATCGACAAGATGAACCACCTTAAAGGGAAGTTCCTGCAAGGAGGACAGGCCAACGGCCACGACCCGAAGGTGCTGGAGAAAATCTGGGCCGACTGGGAGAAGTTCGCGTCATACGCCTTCAACAAGTCCCATGCCACATGCTACTCCTGGGTGGCCTTCCAGACAGCCTACCTCAAGGCCAACTATCCCGCCGAATACATGGCGGCTGTCTTGTCGCGAAACCGCTCGGATATCACCAAGCTCACCAACTTCATGGATGAGTGCAAGGCGATGAAGATTCCTGTCAAGGGACCTGATGTCAACGAATCATTCAATGACTTCGGTGTGAACTCCCAGGGTGACATCCGCTTCGGACTCGCCGCGATAAAGGGTGTGGGTGACAATGTGGTCGCCGCCATCATCCAGACCCGCGACGAAGGGGGGAGATTCACCTCCCCGTATGACTTTGTGGAGCGTGTGCCATACCGCCTTATCAACCGCCGCGTGTTTGACTCGCTGGTGCTGGCCGGAGCATTCGACTGGTACACCGATATCAAGCGTGAGGACTATTTCGAGAAGAACAACCGCGACGAAAGTTTCTCCGACCAGCTGCTGCGTTACGGCCAGATGTACCAGAACGCCCGGATGGAGGCCTCCGCGTCGCTCTTCGGCGACATGGCCGAGGAGATGAACACCGCCGGCCGTCCCGAGGTGAAGAGCGCGGTGCCATGGGTCGATGCCGTCAAGCTTGAGAAGGAACGCGAGCTTGTGGGCATGTATCTCTCTGCCCATCCCCTCGACCGATACTATATGGAGCTTAACTACGGTATGCGGTCGGTCAAGGACTACAATGAGGCTCTTCCCGAGGAGGGGAAGGAGATGACTTTCGGCGGCATGGTGACCAAATTCGTGGAGCGCCCCACCCGTACCGGCGGTAATTTCGCCATCATCACCCTGGAGGACTACACCGGTTCGACCGAGATACGCCTCTTCGGGCAGAAATATATCGACTTCGCCAAGTATGGCCGTGAAGGTACCCCCATCATGGTCTGCGTCCGGGCCGAGAGCCGTTTCAACAAACCGGCCCAGTTTGAGGTGGTAAGGATCCAGCTTCTCAACGATGTCAAGGGGCAGCTCATTTCCGGGGTTACCCTGTCGATAACCCGCGACGACCTGAAACCCGCCGTGACCGACCTCATCAAGGAGCAGTTCAAGGCCAACAACCCCGACGCAGGGAAGGGTAACATCAGTTTCCGCATCTTTGACCCCGACGCGAACCGCTGGCTGAGGATGAGATCCTCGATGAAGATGCCTATGGACCGCAAGCTGGTCAACATACTCGACTCCCTCCCGTTGGAATACAAGTTCGAGCTTCACAATACCCGAAAGTAAATTAACTTAAGTAACTGTTCAAAATTATTTTATATTAACCGGTCGTCTTATTTCAATGTCTCTTCGGCAAATTTTTTGAATCTTTTTCTCGAATAAACATTAAAATGAATTCGACCAGTTACTTAAAACCCAACACATTATGACAATCACTGACGAAAACGCCCGCGAAATCATCGAGTCGGGCAAACCCGTGGTCATCGATTGCTGGGCCACATGGTGTGGTCCCTGCAAGGCTATGGCTCCCCTTATCGACCAGCTTGCCCAGGAATATGAGGGAAAAGTGGTAATCGGCAAATACAATGTGGATGAGGAGGGAGACCTTGCGACAGAATACCGCGTGATGTCACTCCCGACAATCCTCTTCTTCAAGAACGGGGAGAAAGCCCCCATCCGTCTGGCAGGCTCGCAGACCCGCGAGACCCTCGTCGCCAAAATCGAGGAACTCCTCGCCCTCTGACATAATAGCCGGCATGCCTCGGCAACGCAGAGCCATGCCTCAAAAATAAATACGCGGATTGCACGGAATACATCCTCGGGGATTAATCGGTGTGGTCCGCGTATTTCAGTGGGTGGTCGTAATTGCTGCCCGTGACAGGAATCAGTTGGTGTCGAGGGAGCCGATGGCTATGATGTCGGCCTCGAAGGTGGCGCGGTTGATGGCGCGGTTGCGCAGGCGGTTACGGTAGGCATAGATGGTGTTGACCGAGAAGTTGAGAATCTGGGCCACACGGTTGGTGTCGTCGATGCCGAGACGCATGAAGGCGAGGATGCGGAGGTCTGAGTTAAGTTGCTCATCCTCAGCCAGCACTATCTGTTCCTCGGGACGTAACAGGGCATTGACCTTCTCCACGAAGTCGGGATATATATGGAGGAAAGCGTCGTCGAAGATTTTGTAGAAGTCGGCACTCTGTTCCTCGACAAATTTCCCTGACTTGGTGAGCTTGTATAGGTCATCTACCTGCCCGGCCGAAATCTTGCGGTTCACGATTTTCCCGAACTGCTTGAGCTTGTCCATGTAAATCGAGCATAGCGACAGGAACTGACTGACATATACATCCTTTGTCTGGTTGGCGTCCTGCAGCTCCTGCTTCATGCGGGTCACCCGCGCGAGTTGCCTGCGCAGGAAGAAAATCGAGACAATCAGGGCGAACATGCACATCACCAGCACCGCTATGATGGCGTACATCCAGGTGCGCCACAAGGCAATCTGCGAGTTGTGGTCACCCTCGACAAGCGACAGCAGCTCTGTTGTCTTCATCATTCTGACCGATGCGCGGCTCTCCACGGCGTTGTTCATCGCCACAGAGACATATTCGTGGGCGCGTCGTTTGTCATCCATCTGGTAAAGCACCCCGGCAAGTTCCTGGAGGGAGGTCACTTCGAGGGTGGCCTGGCGGGTGTCGGCGATGGCCGACTGGGTGAGGAAATATAGATGCTCGTTGCGGTCGCCACGGGTGAGGGCTATCGAGGCCAGGATATGGGTTGCGATGGCGTAGGTTGGTGAATCCTTCTTTATCTTCCCGATGAGGTCTATGAGAATCTCGCGGCTACGCGCATATTCGCGGATGTTGTAGTAATATTCCCCGAGGTTAAGCAGGTATTTGTCTCCGGTGGAGTCGAGCAGAGGCAACAGCTGACGTTGCGACTCGATGGCGCGGTTGTTCCAGTAGTCGTATGTCTCCAGCCATCCGCCGTAATATGAGGAGATGAAGGAATACATCTGTCGGCCCGACTCATGATAGGTGGCCATCAGCCCCTCGTTCATGCGGGAGGTGTCGACTGCCTCATATTCATTGATGGCGTCGGCGATGAATCCGCTGAGCGACATGTATGTGGCGCGGCGGATGCGGAACTCGGCCTGCAGCGAGTCGGCGATATGGGCCAGAGGAGAAGGGGGGACAGTGTTGGCCACTATCAGGGCCAGGTCATATCCCTTGGTGTAATAGAGCAGGGCCGAGTCGTTGTTGAATGAGTTGTAACCCTTGGCGATTTCCATCGTGGTCTCAAGCCACGCCAATGTGTCGCGCCCCTCCAGCGATTTCCGTACCTTTTTCAGGGAGTCGAGGCGGTTGACACGTTTCTCAAGGTAATGTCCACGGTGTTTCAGCTCATTGTCGAGCTGAGCGAGCGATCTCTCCACGTCGCGCTCAGAGAAAGATGACGCGGCGCAGGGGAGAAAACATATTATGGCAAGCAGAAAAGCAGAGATGAATTTCATTGGGGAAGTGTGGGGCTTGTCATGCTCCAGGGGTAAGAGCAATCCTAATGCAAAGTTAGGGTTTTTCTCCCTAAAGTGCAAAATTACGGTCTATTAACATCCGAGTTTGGAAAAGAAAACGTAACTTTGCGTCAAATTCGTCATTGATGTTTATGAAGAAAAAACCGTTACTGTCTCTCCTGGGAGCCGCTGTTGTGGCCCTGGCTTCTGTGGCAGCCCCCGGGACACCCGGCAACAGCATAATCGAGGAGGTGGCCTGGATGGTGGGCGACCAGCCCATATACAAGAGCGAGATAGAGGAGGCATACCAGCAGATGCTTTATGAGAAGACCCCGGTCAACGGTGACCCTTACTGCGTGGTGCCGGAGCAGCTCGCCATCGAGAAGCTTTTCCTCCACCAGGCTGACATGGACACCGTGGAGGTGCAGGAGTCGATGGTGTCGATGGCTGTTGACCAGCGTCTCAACTATCTCATCACCAACCTCGGAAGCAAGGAGAAGGTGGAGGAATACTTCCGCAAACCGATGTCGGAGTTCCGCACCCAGCTTTCCGACATGATGCGCAACCAATACCGCATACAGCAGGTTCAGGCTTCCCTTACCAAAGACCTCAAGGTCACACCGAGCGATGTGAGACGTTATTTCTCGGAGCTTCCTCAGGATTCCGTACCGTTTGTCCCCCTCCAGGTCGAGTGTGAGATCATAACCATCAATCCCAAGATTCCCCAGGAGGAAATCGACGACATCAAATCGCGTCTGCGCCAGTATGCCGACCGTGTCAACAAGGGTGAGAGCGACTTCTCGACCCTCGCCATCCTTTACAGCGAAGACCCCGGTTCGAGTGTGCGCGGAGGTGAAATCGGCTTCATGGGACGTGGTCACCTTGAGCCGGAATATGCCGCCGTGGCCTTCAACCTCAATGACTCCAAGAAGGTCTCCAAGATTGTGGAGACCCAGTATGGCTACCATATCATACAGCTTATCGAGAAGCGTGGCGACAGGGTGAACACCCGTCATATCCTCCTCCGTCCGAAAGTCTCCGACCAGGAGCTGACCGAGGCTGTCCACCGTCTCGACTCGGTACGCGCCAATATCGTGACCCACAAGCGTTTCACCTTTGAGGAGGCGGCTCCGATCCTGTCGCAGGACAAGGACACCCGCAACAACCAGGGACGCATGATCAACCAGGCCAGCGGAACAACCCGCTTCGAGATGAAAGACCTCCCGCAGGAGGTGGCCAAGGTGGTTGACAAGATGCAGGTCGGGGATGTCTCCGAGGCTTTCATTATGAAAGACCCCAAGCGTGACCGCGACATCGTGGCCATCGTGAAGCTGACCGAACGTATTCCTGCCCATCGCGCCAACCTCTCGGAGGATTACCAGACAATAAAGGGTATGTATGAGAACTCTGCCAAACAGAAGATGGTCAAGGAATGGCTCGCCAACAAAATCCGCGACACATATGTCAAGATTGAGGAAAACTGGGCCGACTGTGAGTTCGAGCATCCCGAATGGCTGCGCAAGTGACCTCCTGCGCGGACTTCTAATCTTACTATAAGGCTTTGAGCAGGAAAGGATTCAGCGGATTGCAATGGCTGTCGCTTATGGCTATGGCCATGGTCGTGATGTCGGTGTTCGCCCAGACACCCCGCAAGGGGTCGATGCGGCGCGACAACACCCCCATCCGCCCCACCATCCCCACCGCCAACCGCAACCAGGCGGGACGTGTCTTCCTCGAACGTGCCGATGTGCTGAAGAAGGGGGCGTCAGACGATTACCAGATTGTGGTGGGAAATGTGGAGTTCAGGCGCGGCGGTATGTTCATGTATTGCGACAGCGCCCATTTCTACGACTCCCCCGGGGCGATAGAGGCTTACGGCAATGTGAGGATGCAGCAGGGTGACACCCTCTTCGTGTATGCCGACGAGCTTGACTACGCCGACACGACCCAGCTCGCTGTCCTTTATGCCGACTTCGGCAAGAAGGTGAAGCTAATCAACCGAGACGTGACCCTGACGACCGATGTGTTCAACTATGACCTCGGCATCGACCTGGGATATTACGAGGTGGGAGGTGTGCTGACCGACCCCAAGAACCGTCTTGTCTCTTGGTACGGCGAATATTCCCCGACAACAAAGGATGCGCTTTTCCGCGACCGTGTGGAGCTTCACAGTCTCCGCGACGGCGATACCCTCGACATCTTCTCGGAGCAGATGCTCTACAACACCAACACCCATATCGCCATCCTCGACACCGTCTCGACGATTGTCTCCAAGGATGGCACCATACATACCACTGACGGGGTCTACAACACCGATACCCAGCAGGCCGACCTCTACCGCCGCTCACTGGTGGTGGCCAAGAATGGCAACACCCTGACCGGCGACACCCTCTACTATGACCAGAACACCGGCTTCGGCGAGGCGTTTGGAAATATCGAGATGGTGGACACTGCCAAGAAGGTGACCCTCTTGGGTGATTACGGGTTCTATTACGAGATATCCGACTCGGCGCGTGTCTATGGCCACGCTCTCGCCAAGGAATATTCCCAGAGTGACACCCTCTATCTCCATGGCGATACCATCTCCACTTTCCGCCGCGTTTTCTTCACAGAGAAACCGCAGGAGATACTTCCGGCTGCCGCTCCGGCCGATTCCCTGCTGCCGGATTCTGTGACGGCTGAGCCGCTTCCACTGGACTCTATTCCGCTTGCTTCCATACCAGTTGCTTTCCTGCCGGTTGACTCGCTCCCCACGCAATCCCTCCCGGCAGATTACATTTCGGTAAGCACTCTCCCCGCAGATTCCATCAGGGTAGACACCCTCCCGGTTGATTCGGTGGCTGTTGATTCAGTCATCACTGATGTCGTCATGGCCGCTCCTCCCAAGGCTGTCGAGATGGTGGCCGACACGGTTCATTACCTTGTCGCCCATCCTAATGTGAAGTTCTTCAGGACCGACCTCCAGGGGTTGTGTGACTCGATGACATTCGTCAGCACGGATTCACTACTTCATCTCGACCATCATCCGGTTGTCTGGAACGAGAACAAGCAGATTTTCGGCAACAAGATAATACTCCATCTCAACGACTCCACTGTCGACTGGGCTCGCCTGCCTCAATTCGGTTTCGTGGCCGAGCATATCGACGAGGAATTTTACAATCAGCTGACCGGTAAGGAGATGTATGCCACTTTCGAGGACGGGGAACTGCGCCATCTCGATGTCAGCGGCAATGTGCAGGCCATCATGCTCCCTCAGGAGAATGATTCGACCTACAACAAAATCGCCAACTTGGAAAGCTCTTATATGGCGGCTGATTTCCTTAACCAGGAACTGCGCCGCATGAAGCTCTGGCCGGAGACCTCCGGGACCATGACCCCGCTCTATCTCGCCAAGAAACAGCTCTATTATCTTCCCCAGTTCCGCTGGTTCGAACCGTTGCGTCCCCGCAAGCCGGAGGATGTCTTCATTATCCCCCAGGAGATGCGCGACCTCTTCGCCGAACCGCCGTTCGGCACCTCCCGCCGCCAGTGATTGGCCGGGAGTCACCCCCCCTGTCAGCTCACCCCCCAAAAACAACCGCCATGAACACCCAGACCGCCGACCTGCTTCAATTTCTCAACGAATCCCCCTGCAATTTCCTCGCAGTCAAGAATATCACCGACCGTCTCGACCGTGCGGGATTCACTCTTCTCGATATGTCGGACGAGTGGCATCTCCGTCCCGGCGACCGCCATTACATAGTAAAGAACTCCTCGGCTGTCTTCGCGTTCATCATCGGCGATGACCCCGCCGCAGGATTCAAGATAATCTCCGCCCATTCCGACTCCCCCGGCTTCCGTATCAAGCCCAACGCCGAGATTGTCAATGAGGGAGGGGTGGTAACCCTCAACACCGAAGTCTACGGAGGCCCGATACTCTACACCTGGTTTGACCGTCCGCTGTCAATCTCGGGACGTGTGATTCTGCGCGGCGAGTCCCCTTTGCGCCCCGTCACCCGTTTGGTCAACTTCTACCGTCCGTTGCTGACAATTCCCCATCTTGCCATCCACTACAACCGGGCCGTCAATGACGGCAACCCCCTTTCCAAGCAGCGCGACATGCTCCCGGTGCTGGGACGTGTGTCCGACAAGGAGGAGGGTAAAGGTTTGCTGACCCGGATGGTGGCGCAGGAACTCGGAGTCACCACGGATGAAATCCTCGACTACGACCTCACTCTTTACGATACCACTCCGGCCACCCTGTTCGGCCTTAATGAGGAGTTCATCTCCTCCGGCCGTATCGACGATCTTGAGATGGCCCATGCGGCTGTCACGGCAATCACCGGTTCTGCCGCCAACACTCCGCGTGAGACGATGACCCGCGTGATGGCCATATTTGACAATGAGGAGACCGGTTCCGGCACAAAGCAAGGGGCTGCCTCTCCCATTCTCCGTGCCATCCTGCAGCGTCTGTGTGGCGGTTTCGAGGTCTATTCCCGTGCGGTTGCCAACTCCTTCATGGTGTCGGCTGACAATGGTCACGCGCTTCATCCCAACTATCCCTCCAAGCAAGACCCCACCAACCATCCCATCCCCGGTGACGGCCCTGTTGTGAAAATCAACGCCAACTGCAAATATATGACCGACGCACGGTCGGCGGCTGTCTTCCGCAGCATCTGCGAACGTGCCGATGTTCCCTGCCAGGTGTTTGTCAACCACAGTGACACCGCCGGAGGTTCTACTCTCGGCAATATCCTGACCTCTCAGATTGAGCTTGACGGAGTTGATATGGGTGCGCCCCAATGGGCAATGCACTCCTGCCGAGAGACGGCTGCGGTGGCCGACCATCTGTCGATAATCTCCGCATTCACCGCCTTCTACGACCTCTGAGGTCTCTCCCAATATCGCCAGTCGGCGAGTTAGAACGATTCCTTCGGAATCGCCGGGGAATGCGGCGGGTGTTTCAGCCAAGACGGGATTGCCAGAAGGTGAGGAAGCGACGGGCCACGATGTCGCAATCGTTGTTGCTGAGGACAAACTCCCGGGATGCTTTACCCAAATCACGCAACCGTTCGGGGTGGTTGAGGATGTTGTCAAACATCGCGGTCATCTCGTCAAGGGTGACGGGGGAGTTGATTATCGGGCGACGGAGGGGTGTGTCAGGTTCGCCTATAAAATCATAATACTCCGGTTCTCCTCCCGACACGGTGGGGATTCCGTAGGCCATAGAAAGGAGGGCGTTGGTGGCCGGGGTGTAGCTGTAAGCCTGGTCAATGATGACATGGGCGCTACGCATCAGTGAGAGATATTCCTCATAGGGGCGGTTCTCCACTATGACCAGTTCACCTTTCCCCGGATTGCGCTCGATTGCGCGGCGTATGGCGGTCTCGAAGAGGTCAGTGCCCTTCTCCTCCATACGGTGGCGGTGACGACCCAGGAACAGCCTGACAGGGGATGGGTTCTCTGGAATCTCGACAGGCTGGAGCGACGAGGTGTCCACCGGGATTCCCCCGTAAGCGATTTTGTCGGCGGGAAGTCTCCGCGACAGGGCGACATGGTATTCATACAGCGCACTGACCGCCCCGTCGATGTTGGCGTAAAACTCATCGTTCCATTCGCGCAGGGGGGATGACTGCCACGCGGGTATTATCTCGGGATGACGCAGGGCAAAGGGAGCGGGACGACCGTCGATGCGGAATTCATTGTAACGCAGATGTCCCTGCGGATCGAGGCATTCCTCGATATAAGGGAGGTCTGTGCCGAGCGCGGTAAGGAAGAGGCCTCCGTTGTCCTGTTTCAGGCGATGGAACAGCTTCCTGATTCTCTCGGGCCTGAGCTGCAGGAAGATGGGGTTGGAGAAACTTACCACATCGTACCCCTTCAGGTGGCCGCGCAACGGCCCGTTGAGCCGCCACCAAAGCGCGAGACCTCCGGCCTTCCCCGGAAGGGGACGCCGGAGGTCTATGTCGCGGTCTGTCCGCATGAATCCGCTCCCTGACGAGGCGACAGTCACCTCGCAGCCTGCCCGCCGCAAGCCTGTGGCCAGGCAGCGGTGGAAGTTGCTGGCATCGCCCATCAGCAGGATTCTCATCGGCGGAAGTAGAGGGATGTCAGAGATAACGGTTGACGGCTGATTCCAGTCGGTTGGCGGCTTCGACACGTTCAACCAGGTCGCCGTTGCGGTTGAGGATGAAGATTGCGGGGAGCGCGTTGATGTTGTAGTCGATGAGCGACTGCGCCCCGTTCTTCGGGGAGTTGTAGACGGTTATCCAGGGGAGGTTCTTTGCCGATTCTTTCCACTGGAACTCATCATCGTCGAGGCCTACCTGGTAGATTTCGAGCCCCTGGGCCTTGTGGGCGGAGTAGACCTTGTTAAGCTCGACATTGAGGGCCTGTGAGCCTTGGGCGGTGTAGGCGGTGAAGCAGAGAATCACCACTTTGCCTGTCGAGGCCACGTCAGACAGCTTGTGTGATGTCCCTTTCTCATCCATCAGGTCGATTTCAGGGAACTGCATTTCGCTGGCCAGGATGGTGTCGGCGGGAGCCGATGATGGCCTCACGTTCTTGCGGTTGGAGAGGTAGATATCCTTGAGCAAGGCGGTGCGCGGATCAGACGGGCGGTGCTGGGTGTAGGCGTTGGCCACAGCCCCGATGATGCGCAGGTCGCTCTTCTCGGTTGGGGAGAAGATGAGGTTGCCTCCCACGTGGTGGAAAATCAGGTAATAGGCCACGATGTCGGCGGGATTGCGCAGTATCACCTCGGCCAGACTACGTTTCAGGTCAGGGTCGAAAGCCACGGCGCTGTCACCCTGAGCTTTCGCCACTTTGGCTATCAAATCGTTGACCTCCTGCATCTTCTCGGCCGATTCCGAGCCTGAAAGGCGGGTGGTGGCCTGGAAGTTGGTCGCGTCGGCCTGGATGTTGACCGTCTCGATCGAGTCTACCGGGAAATAGGCCGACTGCCCTCCTACGGTGAGACGGAGCAGTTCAGGATGGCCGAACGGCTCGCCTGAGACCTTGAACGACCCATCCTTGCCGACAGTCACGGTGTCGATCGGATACCAGTTGCCGGCGGCGTTGGGAGCCTCGACCACGATGTCCTTGCCGGCTGCTCCGGCTATGGTGCCTTCCGCGCTCCATTTCTTGTCGGAGCAGGCGGTGAAGAGTATGGCGGCCGCAAGAGGGGCGGCGATTGCCAGGCGGGAGGAGAGGAGGTTTCTGAACGGTTTCATAATCGGTGGAGGGGTTGATTATTCAAACTCGGCGGCAATCTTGGCGGCGATGCTCTCCATCTCCTCGGCGGGAAGGGTGAGCTTCTCGGCACAGAAGTTCATGTCCGCGCCGGTGTTCATCGGCACGAGGTGGACATGGACATGGTTGACATCAAGGCCGATGACCGTTACCCCCACTTTCTTGCAGGGGATGGCCTTCTTGATGGCCTTGGCGACCCGCTTGGCGAAGAGCATCAGCGATGCGTACTCCTCGTCGGAGAGGTCGAAGATATAGTCGGTCTCCTTGCGGGGGATTACCAGCACATGGCCCGGATGGACCGGATTGATGTCGAGGAAAGCGAAATGGTCTTTGTCCTCGGCCACCTTGTATGAGGGGATTTCCCCGGCGGCGATGCGTGAGAATATTGTGGCCATGGTTCAGAAAGAGATTTCCTGTATCTCGAATTTCATTGTGCCGGCGGGAACCTTGATTTCCACCACATCACCCTTCTTGTGGCCCAGCAGGCCCTTGGCGATAGGGGTTGACGCGCCGATTTTCTTCTCGCGGAGGTTGGCCTCGGAGTCGGCCACGATGGTGTATTCCACCTCCATGCCGTTGGCGACATTCCTCATTTTGACTTTCGACATGATGGCAACCTCGTCGGTCGAGAGTTTGCTCTCGTCGATGATGCGGGCGTTGGCCACGAGATCCTTGAGCTTGGCAATCTTCATCTCAAGCATGCCCTGGGCCTCTTTGGCCGCGTCGTATTCTGAGTTTTCTGAAAGGTCGCCCTTGTCGCGGGCTTCGGCGATGGCGGCAGAGACGCGCGGACGCTCCACGCTTTCGAGGTAGGCTATCTCCTCCATTTTCTTCTTGTAGCCATCTTTGGTCATGTAAGTCAAGGCCATGATATTTAGAACTTTTAGGATTTACAATGAAAATTAAGCGGCCTTTGGCGGCCGCCTATAGGGATAAAATCGTTTCAATTATTGTTTGCTCTGACAATCCTACGGCTGACAGCAAAAACAATGCGCCTCGCCCTTTTGTGCGGGCGAGACCCAGTTGTAATCTGTCTTGGATTGTTGCCGCAAAGTTAACTCAAAATTCTGACATGGCCAAATAAAATCCGTCATTGGCGGTCAGCGTCCCCGGGCTCCTCCAGGGTGGGGTTTCCGTTGGCCCGGCGGGGATTGGCGGGGAACCAACCTTTGCGCACGCGTTCGCGCTGCTCGAAGACTTCGAGGATGCTCCAGAAGCATGAGAAGGCGGCCACCGCCAGCAGTGTCTGCCAGAAAAAGTCGGTAACGGCGAGCGACGCTCCTCCGGCTGCCAGTCCCCCGATGAGGAAGGCCCACCAGCAACGGACACCGAAATAATATTCACCTTTGACGACAAGTGGATGGCAAATGCCGATAATCAGGAAACTGCAGAGGCCCAGGAGAAGGCCGGTGAGATTGTATTGGGCGAGAAATTCAGTCATAAAACAGGATGGATGGGGGAGAGGGTCATTTCTCCGATGATTTGTGACGCGCGTAGGAGGAGGCCATACGGGTGTGATAGCCACGCGCCTTGGCCCTCGGCCCGTTGTATTTGAGCGCGAAGGCGAGCCACTTTTTGTTCTGCAGCGCCTCAAGCATGCCGCAGTTGGTTATCAGGTTGGCGAACAGTTCGAGCTGGTCTCGCTCTGACCTGCTCATCTTCTCCACGAACTCCTCGACCGACTCGCAGCCGCAGAGTTTCCAGTTGAAGCCCCCTATCTGGAACATGCCCCAGAAGGCCGATTCCAGGGCCGACTCCTCCTCGATGGCGCGGGCCGCGTCGAGCCGCGCGTATTGCGCCGCCTGGTAGGAGCCATACTTGCGTCTGTCGGGTCGGGCGAAAATCACCGGGGCTTTCTTCCTTGCTGATTTCAGCGACACCCCGTGGCGCGGGGCGAACTTGCGATACATCGACAGGTCGAAATTGATTATAGGTTTGCCCGGCTGGTAAAAGCCCTCGTGGGCTTTGCCTGCCTCTATGTCTACGACAGCCTTGATGGCGGCGACCTCCACCCCCAGCTCTTCGGCCACCTCGCGGAAGTCCTCCTCCGAAAGGCGGCTGAAACGGCTGTCAGGGGTCAGGTCATCGATAGGGAGAATCACTGCCGGCTTGTCCCCCCCCTCCGGGTCGGTGTCTTCCGGGTCGGGAAAATCGTCAGGAGCGGGAAACGGTACGGCCGGACTCTGGTTGCTCACCGGCACGGGCGGCTCGGTGGTCAGAGGTTCCGGCTCGGGCTGCGTGGCCCCGGGCGTTGCCGTGGTGTCGGCGACACAGGCCGCCGACACCACCGCTGCCGAGAGCCACCATCCCAGGGCGGTGACAAGTCGGTAGCTCTTCATGGAGATACGGAATCGTGGTAGGATCAGAGAGCCGCAACCTTTTCAAGGGTGCGACGCAGCTGCTGGTAGAAACGCTCCACGGCGGGGATGTGCATACGCTCCGAAGGGGAATGCACGTCGCGCAATGTCGGGCCGAAGGAAACCATGTCGAGTTCCGGATAATTCTGCTGGAACAGGGCACACTCCAGTCCGGCGTGGATACCCTTGATAGCGGGTTTCACACCGTAAAGTTCCTCATAAGCGTCGGAGGCCATCTTCATGATGGGGGAATCGAGGTTGGGAGTCCATGCGGGATATCCGTCGCCATGTTCCACCTCTGCGCCTGCCAGGAGGAAGAGAGCCTCGACCTGATTGGCGATGTCATACTTGCGGGAATCGACACAAGAACGCTGTGAGGTCGTCACCACAATCTTGTCGTCGGCAGCCATCTTGACTGAGGCGAGGTTGGTAGAGGTCTCGACAAGGTTCTCCATGTCGCGGCTCCATGACTGCACTCCGTGGGGGGCGCTGTAAAGGGCCATGATGAGGTTGCGGGAGGTCGCGGAGTCGATGGTGAAGTCAGGTTTGTCGACGCTCTCAAGGGTCAGCTTGAGGGTTGTCTCCAGTCCCTTGTACTCATTCTCGATGTCGGCCACATATTTGTTGAAGGCGATGCGGACATCCTCCTTGCGGGAGGTGTGGACACCGAACACCACATGGGCGGCGCGGGGAATGGCGTTGCGAAGGTTTCCGCCATCGATTTCAGCCACGCACACCTCGTCGTGGGCCTTCATGAGGTTGAAGAGGAAGCGCGAGATGAGCTTGTTGGCGTTGGCGCGGCCAAGGTGGATGTCACCTCCGGAGTGGCCTCCCAGACCGTCGCGCACGTCGAGGTTGAAGTAGTGGAAGTCAACCGGGGCGAAGGAACGCTTGTAGTTGAAGGTGGCCACGGTGTCGATGCCGCCGGCGCATCCCACAAAAATCTCCGCGTCATCCTCAGAGTCGAGGTTGATGAGGATGGAGCCTTTCAGCTCACCCTTCTCAAGATTGTTGGCTCCGGTCATGCCGGTCTCCTCATCCATGGTGATGAGAGCCTCCAGCGGGCCGTGGACGAGCTTGTCGTCGGTCAGGATGGCCAGCGACGCGGCCACGCCGATACCGTTGTCTGCTCCGAGGGTGGTACCTTTGGCCTTCACCCATTCGCCGTCAACGACAGTCTCGATGGGGTTGTTCTCGAAGTCGAAGCCGGGATGGTCGCTCTCACACACCATATCCATATGGCCCTGGAGAATCACTGTGGGGGCGTTCTCATGACCCGGGGTGGCGGGCTTGCGGAGAATCACGTTGCCGATTTTGTCGGCGTGGGCCTCGATGCCGTGTTCCTTGGCGAAGTCGAGGATATACTTGCGGATTTTCTCCTCTTTCTTGGACGGGCGGGGAATCTTCGTGATCTGGTCGAAGATTTCAAACACCTCTTTGGGCTGAAGGTCTTTAACTTCCATGATTAACTTTTAAAATATCTTTGGGATTTGAAAATTCTGTTAAATGTAGAGTTTCGATACGGCTAAGTTACAAAATAAAAATGAAATTCCGCCAAAAATTGCCATAACTTTCTTATATTTGCGCCCAAATAGGCGTAAAACCGATGAAAACCATCCTTGTCACAGTCATATCGGTGGTGTCGCTATTGGCGATAGCCATCGCCCTTATGGGGGTGAAAGCCTTGTTTGTCAAGGGAGGAAAATTTCCGACGGGTCATGTCCACGAGCTGCCCCGCCGGCGTCGCCAGGCCCTTGAACGCCTCAACAAGAAGAATAACAACTCAAAAAACAATATTCAGAGCCACCAATGAAAAAACTTGCTTTCGCCCTCGGGACCGCTGCTTTCGCCCTGACCTTGGCGAGCTGTTCCGGCAGTGAGGAAAAGAAAGAACAGGCCAGCGGCCAGGAAGCTCCCAAGACCGCAAAGGCAGAGGGGGAGAAGTTCGCCCCCACAACCAACATCCGATACTATGACATGGACTCGGTGATGGCCAACTATGATCTCGTCAAGACCTACAACGAGACAAATCTCCGCGCCACCCGTGAGCTTGAGAACGCCATGCAGAGCCGCCAGAGCGAGCTGCAGCGTCTGGCCTCGAACATCCAGCAGAAAGTCCAGTCAAACGGCTACCTCTCCGAAGCCTCATACAATGCCGACATGCAGGACCTCAACCGCAAGCAGCAGCAGGCCGAGACATACCTGGGCAACCTCCAGGCCCGCGCCCAGCAGGAGGCCCTCCGCCAGCAGCAGGAATTTCTCGACTCAATCAACAACTTCCTTGTCCACTACAACAGTGACAAGCACTATGACGCCATCCTGCTCTACTCCCCCGGCCAGTATTTCAACCCGGCCCTCGACATCACAGCCGATGTCATCGCCGGTCTGAACGCCCGCTACAAGAAGGCCGCTCCCGCCAAGGATGACAAGAAAGCCGAAGACAAGAAAGAGGACGCCAAGAAATAACAGGCATCCCGACAACCACCGCATATGACAACCCCCGGGGCTCCTTACGAACCCCGGGGGTTGTCTGTCATCATGTATGTGTGGAATCAGCTTTTGCCCGATGAGGTCTGGTCATCCGGCTCGGAGGCTCCGGCCTCTTTTGCCTCATAAGCCTCCTGGGCCGCTTTCAGCTGGGCCTGCGATTCGGGATCGTTCTGCCAGTGGAAGGGAACGAAGTCGCTCTTGGGGTTGACCCACGAGGGCTTGCGGCAGGCGAGGATGATGAAGGGGAGTCCCACGAAGAGTATCACACCTCCGAAAAGCACCGCGTACCATACCGTGGTCGAACCCATCGCTATCTGGTCAGGCGGGAAGAAGCTCAGGACAAACGCCAGCAGCGAACCGAGGAAGCCGACACCGCCGACAAGCCACATCAGCCAGTTGCCCTTGCTGCCGATACGGAAGGGGCGTTTGGCATTCTTCATGTTGTAACGCAGGTAGATGGCAGCCGCGAACATCATCAGGTAGGCGATGAGGTAGAGCAGCACGGTCAGCTGCGAGAGAATCTGGTAGAAGCTCTGGACGGATGGCATCACCACGAACAGCAGCGACAGCAATGTCACGGCGCAACCCTGGATAATCAGGATGTTCTTCTGGACACCGGCCTTGTTGGTCTTCTGGAAGAAGGGGGGAAGGTAACCGGCCTGTCCGACGGCGAACACACCTTTCGACGGGCCTGCGACCCATGTCAGCACACCGGCAAGCACGCCGAATGCCAGGGCGATGGCAATCACCGGAGTCAGCCAGTTGAGGTGGAAGGCCTCCATGTAGTTGTCAAAACCGACAAGCAGGCTCTGGACGAGGTTGATGTCCTTGGCAGGAATGATGATGCCCAGGGCGTAGGTGCCGAGGACGAAAATCAGCACTGTCACCAACGCGCCACCGAAGACAGCCTTGGGGTAGTTGACCGTCGGGTTCTGGATTTCACGCACATGCACGCCCGACATCTCCATTCCCGCATAGAAGAGGAAGATGGAGGCCGCCAGCACCACATTGTCGAAGTTGGTGAGGTCAGGGAAGAAATCGCCGTGGAAGTTCATCTCCGAGTGGCCGCCGATGGCGAGGTAGACGATTCCGCAGACAACGAGCAGCCCGGCGGGGATGATGGTACCGACCATACCGCCGATTTTGGAAATCTTGCCGACCCATCCCAGACCTTTCATAGAGATGAGGGTGGCAAGCCAGTAGATGGCGAGTACCACGATGATGGTGTAGTACTTGTTGGCTGCCAGATGGGAGTCAGCGACATGGTCCATGCCGATGAAGGCCAGTGATACCGCGCCGAAGGTAAGCACCGTCGGGAACCAGATGGTGCTTTCAATCCATTGGAGCCAGATGCCGAGGAAGCCCAGTTTGCGCCCGAAGGCTTCACCGACCCAGCGGAACATACCGCCTTGCTGGTAGGGGAACATCGCGGCCAGCTCAGCGGCCACAAGCGATACAGGGATAAGGAACACCAATGCCGCGAAAAGATAGTAGAACGCCGAACTCATGCCATATTCGGCCTCGGCGGGAAGTCCTCGCAGGGAGACCACGGCCACGATGTTCATGATCATCAGGGTGCCTACCCCGAGCTTCGCGGCCGACTTGACGGTCGCCCCTTTCGACGAGGTCGTCTTCGGGACAGAAGGTTTTGTAGCCATATCTTAAATAGTTTGAAACAGTTGGAGAATAGGTTGATTGAAATGTCAGTCGGTGATGGTCACCCGGTCTCCGTTCATGATGCCGAGTCCGAGAATCTGCATGAACTTCTTGACCGCGGCCTGTGCCTTGACTGAGTTGCCCGCATCGTCGAGCGGGGGAGCGAAGGCGGCTATGCCGAGTACCCCGGGCAATACGCCAAGCACTCCGCCGCCGACACCGCTCTTGGCCGGGATGCCTGAGGTGTAGAGCCAGTCGCCCGAATGCTGGTAGAAGCCCACGGTAGAAATCATTGAAGTGAT
>URLF01000031.1 GCA_900548705.1 uncultured Porphyromonadaceae bacterium
CATGAGCCGGATGAAACGCTCCGCCGCGTCGGCCACTACCGGCGCAACCTGGCGTTTCTCCCTCCGGGCCATCGTCTCGACCCTATGGGGCGAAGGGGTGGACTCCGTGGTATTCTTCCCGATCGCTTTCGGGGGTGTGCTGCCCCTATCCACCATCCTGTCGCTGATTGTCTCGCAGGCTCTGCTGAAGACACTTTACGAAATACTGGTGCTCCCTGTGACCGTCACCGTGGTCAGACGTCTCAAACACATCGAGGGGGAAGACACAACGGATTCCTCATCTACCGACTATTCATGGTGGCGGCTCACTGATGTCTGAAGCCGCCACCATGCCAATCGGCCCCATTCACCACAATTATAGGGCTTTATTTAAATTTTTTCACCCGAAATAGCTTCTGTTTCAGAAAAAATCACGATATTTGCAGTTGCATTTTGGCCCGCAGCCGCCAGGTTTCGGCCTAAACCTTTGCGGTTCAACGGTTTGCGCGACAAAATGCCATATAATCATATAATCTTGCCTCGGCAACTATTTCAATAAAAAATCGATATACCCCGCTATGACGAAAGCAGAAATCGTTAACGAGATTTCAAAGACAACCGGCATCGAACGTGCCGCAGTTCTCGAAACAATCGAAAAGTTCATGGAAGTGGTCAAGGATTCCCTCGCCCACGGCGAACCGGTTTACCTGCGTGGCTTCGGTAGCTTCATCATCAAGACCCGCTCGCAGAAGACCGCACGCAATATCTCCAAGAACACCACCATCATCATCCCCGAACACAAGATCCCCGCTTTCAAGCCCGCGAAAGTGTTCATGGAAGACCTCAAGGACCAGAAATAATACGGTCCCCGCGGCCTCTTCCCCCACCAACAGAGACAATTAACCGATAGCTAACCATTTAAAGTTTCTTACAATGCCCAGCGGAAAAAAGAGAAAGGGCCACAAGATGGCCACCCACAAGCGTAAAAAACGCCTGAGAAAGAACCGTCACAAGAAGAAATAATCCTTGAGCTGTTCAGGCTTATTGAAAACGCGATATAGAAAACAGAACAAACTTTTCCCGACGGCCGCCGACACCAGAACGGCTCACTGCCGCGAAAAAAGTTTGTTCTCGCGTTTTTGAGAAAGCCCCCTTGCGCCTCTTCTCTCCCACAAATCAAATCCAATCCCTTAATGAACGAATGAAAAGCGAACTTATCGTCGACGTACAGCCTCAGGAGGTCTCCATAGCCCTCACCGAGGATGGCCGGCTGGTCTCCCTGCAGAAAGAGAGCCGCAACCTGGCCTACGCCGTCGGTGACATATATGTGGCGAAAGTCAAGAAGCTCATGCCGGGCCTCAACGCCGCATTTGTCAACGTCGGCTACGAGAAAGACGCGTTCCTTCATTATCTGGACCTTGGACCACACTTTTCTTCCTATTCCGAATTCCTACACCAGCTCCTCGACGACCCGAAGGCCCCGATGCCCCAAGTCCAGAAGATGAAGCTGTTGCCTGACATCGACAAACACGGCACCGTCACCGACCAGCTCACATGCGGACGCGAACTGATGGTGCAGATTGTCAAAGAACCGATTTCTTCAAAAGGCCCCAGGCTGACCACCGAAATCTCATTCACCGGACGATACCTTGTCCTGATACCATTCTCCACGAAGATTTCGATATCGCAGAAAATCAAGACAACCGCCGAGAAACTGCGCCTGCGCCACCTCGTGGAAAGCATCCGGCCGAAAAACTTCGGTGTGATCATCCGCACATCGGCCGAGGGCAAATCGGTGGCCGAACTCAACCATGAGATACAGACCCTCCGCAAATGCTGGGAGGACACTGCCGCCAAAGCCCGCACCGCCCAGGTGCCCTCGCTGATTTTCGAGGAGGAAAGCCGTATAGTCGGCGTGCTGCGCGACGTCTTCTCGCCATCCTTCGAGAGCATCCATGTCAATGAAACAGAGGCATTCGCCCAGATTCAGAAATATGTCAGCCTGATTGCCCCCGAAAAGAAAGAAATCGTCAAACTTTACTCGAAGGAGGTGCCGATTTTTGACAGCTTCAACATCACCAAGCAGATAAAATCCTCTTTCGGGAAAACCGTCTCGTTCAAATCAGGAGCGTATATCATCATCGAGCATACCGAGGCGCTCCATGTCATCGACGTGAACTCCGGCAACCGCGCCAAAGCCGGCAACGACCAGGAGACAAACGCCCTTGAGGTAAACCTCAGGGCCGCCGATGAAATCGCCCGCCAGCTCAGACTGCGCGACATGGGAGGCATCATCGTCATCGACTTCATTGACATGAACAAGGCCGAACACCGCCAGACGCTCTACGAACACATGCGCCAGATCATGGCGACAGACCGTGCACGCCACAACATCCTGCCCCTCAGCAAATTCGGACTGATGCAGATAACCAGGCAGCGCGTAAGGCCGGCCCTCGACATCGTGACAGCCGAGACCTGCCCCTCTTGCTTCGGCAAAGGGGAAGTGCAGCCCTCGCTGCTTTTCACCGACACCCTCAGGGAAAAGCTCGCTTACCTAATCAACGACCTGAAAATCAAAGACTTCATCCTCTATGTGCATCCATTCGTGGAGGCATACCTCAAAAAAGGGATCATCTCCATCTACCGCCGCTGGCGTCTGGAGCTTGGAGGGAAGTTCAAGATTGTGGCCGACCAGTCGCTGGCATACCTCCAGTACAGGGTGATCGACTCAAACCGCAACGAAATAGACCTAAAGGAAGAAAAAGACCTCGACAAGACGTCGACAGCAAAGACCAAGTCCAAGGCCAAGAACCGGGTAAACCAGCCAGCCTCTTCTGAAGAGAAGGACTGACGGCTGACCACGCCCGAAAGCCCCACAGCGGGCCGACACCGACCCCTCGGGGACTTCATGGCGACCCTTACCCGACGGAAGCGCCAAATCAACGCTTGCCTCCCCCTGGCAAGCCCCGACAATCCAAAGCGCCGCAGCCCCAAAGGCCGCGGCGCTTTCCCGTCTCCACCCTTCCCCTCCTCCGGGAATCGCGAATTGCAAATTAAAGTTCGGGCAAGACATCGGATATGTCCCGAATTTTTAGTACTTTTGCCCCCATAATACATCACGAGTCAAAAGATGCAGGAAAAGATTGTCATACTCGACTTCGGGTCGCAGACCACCCAGCTCATAGGCCGACGCGTCCGCGAGCTCAACACCTACTGCGAGATCATCCCCTACAACAAGTTTCCCCATGATGACCCTTCGGTCATCGGAGTAATACTGTCAGGCTCCCCCTTCTCGGTCTATGACGAGAAGGCGTTCAAGGCAGACCTGTCGAAAATCCGCAAGCGCCTTCCGGTGCTGGGCATCTGCTACGGCGCCCAGTTCATGGCCTGGGCCGACGGCGGCAAGGTGGAACCGGCCGGCACACGCGAATATGGCCGCGCACATCTGGAGTACATCGACCCCACCGAACCTATCTTCAAGGATATCGAGCCGGGCACACAGGTCTGGATGAGCCATGGCGACACCATCACGGAAATCCCCGCCGGATTCCGGCGCATCGCCTCCACCGACAAGGTGGAAATCGCCGCGTATCGCGTGGAGGGAGAACAGACCTGGGGCGTCCAGTTCCATCCCGAGGTGTACCACTCGGTAAAGGGCACTCAGTTGCTGAAAAACTTCGTCGTGGATGTCTGTGGTTCGAAGCAGGACTGGAGCGCAGCCTCTTTCATCGAGACCACAGTCAACGAACTGCGCCAGCAGCTTGGCGACGACAAGGTTGTCCTCGGCCTCAGCGGCGGCGTCGACTCTTCGGTTGTGGCCGTGCTGCTCAACAAGGCCATCGGCAAGAACCTCACCTGTATCTTCGTGGACCACGGAATGCTCCGCAAGGATGAGTTCCACGATGTGATGCGCGACTACCAGGGCCTTGGCCTCAACGTGATAGGGGTGGATGCCTCGGCAAAGTTCTTCAAGGAACTCGAAGGGGTCACCGAACCTGAACGCAAGCGCAAAATCATCGGCAAGGGATTCATCGACGTGTTCGACGAGGAAGCTCACAAGCTGAAGGATGTGAAATGGCTCGCCCAGGGCACCATCTATCCCGACTGCATAGAATCCCTCTCCATCACCGGCACCGTCATCAAGAGCCACCACAATGTCGGCGGTCTCCCCGAAAAGATGAACCTCCGTCTCTGCGAGCCCCTGCGACTCCTGTTCAAGGATGAGGTCAGGGCTGTCGGACGCGAGCTTGGAATGCCCGAACATCTCATTACCCGCCATCCCTTCCCCGGCCCCGGACTGGCTGTGCGCATTCTTGGCGACATCACCCCCGAGAAAGTGCGCATACTCCAGGATGCCGACAAAATCTTCATCGACGGTTTGCGCCAGTGGGGCCTTTACGACAAGGTTTGGCAAGCCGGAGTGATTCTGCTCCCCGTCCAGAGCGTGGGTGTGATGGGTGACGAGCGCACCTATGAACGTGCTGTTGCCCTGCGCGCCGTGACCTCAACAGACGCCATGACCGCCGACTGGGCCCATCTCCCCTACGAGTTCCTGGCTGAGGTCTCCAACAAGATCATCAACCACGTCAAGGGGGTCAACCGCGTGGCCTACGACATCTCCTCCAAGCCGCCAGCCACAATCGAGTGGGAGTGAAGCAGGCAAACCTGATTCCGGTTTGAATTGTTTTTCTTACAACAATTGTCTCATCACAACCTCCGACATATGGACAACTCACCTCTTAACACCAACAATCCATACAACCAGGCTCCCGGTTTCCAGCCTGGGCGTCCCGAAGAAAAGGGTCCCCAGGGGGGGAATGAGAATGGTCCGGCACAAGACGGTCCAAGACGTCAAGTTCCACCGGCTCAGTATGATCCACGTCAACGAGGAGGCAGGATTCCGCAAAATCAGCCACAATATCCCCAGAATCATGGTTTCGGACAGCAGCCGGGAGGTCAGCCTCACCCCGGATATGGCCAGCAACGCGCTCCCTATCCTCCTCAAAGGCCTGTCGCACCCGGATATCCAGGTGGAAATGGTCCATACAATCCCATGCCTGGATACCGTCCGGGGATGCCTCCTCATCAAATGAAAAGAGGTAATGGAAGTCAAGGCCTGATAATAAGTATCATTATCGTGGCTTTGATAATCGTAGGAGTCGGATGTTGGTGGTATTTCGGATATCGTGACACTCACCCCATTCTGACCGATGACATTGATGTCGAACAGATAGCGGAAATAGACAATGAAGCAATCTCAACCGACGGTTCCCAGTCTGGTATGGAGACTGTAACGACTGCCAAAGGAAATGATGCCACAACATCTATGACCGATGCCACTCCCGGCGGGAATACAGCTACGGAATCTGCCACGTTGTTCAACCGTCCGCTCCTCTACACCGGTACGGTCACTCCCGGCGGAGTCGCGTCGCTCAACATCATCCTTTTCCAGAACGGCCGACTCGAAGGGACAATTGACTATTCCGGAGGGAAGTCGATGCCGCTATTCGGCAGCTACACCTGGACGGATGACGGGCATATGATGAACATCAACTTCACTGTAAGCTCAAACGACGACAAGACCTACTCTGAAAGCTGGATGGGAACCTCATCCTACATAAAGGATGACTTGACCCACTCATTGACCTTCAAGCGCATAAACACCTCTGAGGGGCAATCCAAGACGGCTTCTTTCGCCCTCAGGCCTTGACAATGAATGGAAACATCCCGGAATAACTCCATTTCACGAAACACATTCTCCCCCACCTACGCAACAAACTGTAGTACAGCAAATTGCATAGGGGGGGAGAACTCTATGCCCTTTTGGCTGACATTGGTCACCATATTTCTCGCCATATTTTTCCTGACTCTCCAGCTTTCAATTTTCTCCAGGGGAAGCATTCTCTCAGACGGTTATTCATATTTCGATGCCTGGGAGACAATCAAAGGGGGGCACACCGATCAGCTCCGCACCCCGGTATATGCCATTCTCGTCGGGGTGTTGAAAGAGCTGTTCGGCAAAGACACTGCCCTTGTGATAATTCCGGTCATACATTGGGTGATGTATTTGCTTATGCTACGTGGCGTGTGGCAGATAGATGTGGCCCTTGGCATTCCGAAGGGGATAAACATCGGGGTGATATTGCTGCTGATGTTACTTCCTGGGTTCTGGTGCTTCAACCATATCACAATGGCGGAAACCCTGTCGGAATGCGGGGTAGTATTGCTGGTGTGGCTCTCCGCGCGATATATCCAGACCCATCAATGCCGTTGGTTATGGCTGTCAGGACTGACATTGGTGACTCTTCTCTTCACAAAACCGATGTTCCTGTTTCTCATACCTTTGATGGCTGTTTTCTGGGGAATCGTATGTTACCGCCGCAGAAGAGACATAATGATTTGCGCCGCCTCGATTGTGGCCACTATCGGGCTGGCGGGAATATATCTTTACTGCATGGCCCATACCTACACTGTCACCTCTTTCACGATAGCGACCTCATATAACGGATATTATTGCATGCGTGCCGACGGCCTTGTCATACCTGATGAAATACAGCAGCCGGAACTGAGGGAGAAGTTCCGCCCGATGTATGACTCCTTGCCGGGAGGCTGGTTGAAACCCCAGCCATACTGGCGGGAGATGTGGTGTTTCAACTGGCCTGAACTTGACACACTTGTGAAGACCGCCCGGAGCAACCATCAGCGAGAGGTAGCCGAAAACACCGTCAGGAGATTCGGTGAGTCATTGACCGGCAGCCAGTTCTACAGCCTTGTGGACGAGTTTGGCCTTTCACCGGAATATGACCGCAAATATGTCACCTGGAACGGCCTCACCCATAACCAGGAAGGTGGATTCATATACCCGTTCCACCGGTGGCTTAACTTCCCGATATGGATTGGGCTGGCAATACTCATCCTCTTCATCACTCTATGGATACGCCGATGGTGTGTCGACCGCCATTTCCCGGCGTTGGCCGCCCTGATAGCAGCCATCTACCTGACCGCCTACCTCACCGCCGTCATCGGCGCCCAAGACTCCTGGGGCCGCATCATGACCCCCGTCTCCCCCCTCCTGCCCATCATAGCCGGCAGCCTGACCTCTATAATATTCAAATTTCACAAAAGGAACCGACATCTGAAATGAGCAAGCTGAATATCAATAAACTATTCACGATGCGACACTGTGACTCTACAAAGATATCACGAATGCCCTTATGGCTTACAATTGTCACAATACTTCTTGGTCTGACATTTCTGGGATGGCAGCTTTACATATTTCGCCATGCAAGTATGGGCATGGACAGCTGGTCATATCCTGGAGGATGGCTGACATTGAAGAATGGCCATCTGGATCCGGCACGTCCTCCAGTATATTGCACCATAGTGGGAGTCGTTTGGGAAATTTTAACTATGGGATACGGCAACATTCTGTTACCAGCAATCCAATGGACTCTTTATATCGCATCCCTCCAATTGGTATGGATTATCAACACCTGGTTAAGAGCATCCAGAGTGTTTAATATCGCTGCCATACTATCAATGCTTTTCATCCCTGGATTCTGGATTTTCAACAACATAATCATGGCTGAGTCAGTAGCCCTTTGTGGAATTGTGTTGCTGACTTGGTTAAGCGGTAGATATATTCTGACGCATAGAATCTGTTATCTCCTGTTTTCAGGCATAATATTGATTTTACTCATTTTCACTAAACCGATGTTTATATTTCTGATTCCTATTCTCGGAGTGCTATGGGGAGTCATCAGGTGGGGAAATACTCGTCGGGGTACGATTAGTTGTTTACTGCTGCTTGCCAGCATAGGGTTAGTATGGTCATATGCACTTGCCATGAAGAGGGATTATGGGGTAATGGGTCTCACAATAGCTGCGTCCAACAACAGGTACTGTTGCCTAAGAGCCGACGGCATAATTCTCCCCGATGAATTATCTGATCCGGTAATACGTGAGAGATATCGACCTATGTATGAAGCAGACCCTGGGATTCAGAATCCTAACAATATGTATGCGGGAGAAGCCGATTCTTTTACCTGGAGGGAGCTTGATTGTATTGTGGAAGATGCCTCATCACATCATCCCTACGGTGACATTGAAGGACTCTCCTATCGAGCCAAAACCTCCATGAAACATAGCCAATTCTTTTTCTATTTGTACGGATATGACGAAAGCACCGACACTCTTTGTAATAATTGGAATGGACTTAGCCGCAATCGCGATAATGGTTTCATATTCCCTTTTCATAATCAATTATGGTTCCCGATTTGGGTTACAGCCTTAATTTGGGGCATATTCACATTGATATGGATATATTTTTGGCGGAGACAGCATAAATTCCCTGCTATGGCCTATTTTGTCTCCGCTACCATCCTTACATGCTACCTTTCCACCATCATAGGCGCACAAAACGCATGGGGCCGGATAATGACACCGGTCACACCACTTATCCCGGTGATGGCTGCCAGCGCGGCCTCTATAATATGGGGTTATGTTAAAAAATCATTATCGGGGAGACGGTTGTGGCGACGCGGATTTGCTTCGTTGGGCAAAGTTGCGTAAATTTGCATTGTGAACCAACCGACCGACACCCGTTACCAGTTCCCGCATTGGATAAGAGGATTCATCGCCATAGTTATGGTGATGGTTATCACTGCTTTGTGTCCGGCCGACATCGCCGCGCAGTCGGCTGTTAGACGTCCTCACAGACAGCATTCACAGCCAACTCCCGCTGGCACTGATTCCACAGGTATCGCCACCCCTACCACCATACTATCTGGGGAAGCCATGCTGCCCGATTCTATTCCTCTAGACGGGCCTCTCGGCGACCGCCACGCGGTGGTGGTAGAGGACAGCTTCACTCTATCGGGTGACTCGTTGCAAATCACTCCAGTCGACACCATCGGAGTGATGACCGCCGGGGAAAGCTACGAAGCCGACTCCCTGCGCCGAAGCGCCCGAAACCAGTCAATCATCAGGAAGCTGAGCGACATCCCCGAAGATGAGTGGGTGCCGAGAGCCGTGGAATTCAACCCCGACCCTACCCGGGCTGTCTGGCTGTCAGCTCTTTTCCCCGGACTGGGACAGGTCTACAACCGCCGCTACTGGAAACTGCCGATCATTGTCGGAGGTTATCTCGGCCTGGGCTACGCGACAAGCTGGAACAACCAGATGCTGACCGAGTACACCCGCGCCTACTCCGACCTGCTCGACAACGATCCCTCCTCCAACAGCTATATGGATTTCTTCGCGCCAAATGTGAAGGAGTCAGACATCGACAAGTCATGGCTGCAGAACCTCCTGCGCTCGCGCAAGAATTTCTTCCGCCGCAACCGCGACCTCTGTATCATCAGTATGGTCGGGGTCTACCTGCTGGCCATGGTCGATGCATATGTCGATGCATCCCTCTCCCACTTCGATATCAACCCTCACCTCTCTATGGATGTCGTCCCGACCCTTATGCAGGACGGACGACAACGATACCCCTCCGTCGGCCTGGCCTGGGCCTTGAACTTCTGACAGTCCGCCGAGGATATCACCCCTACACACCATGTCTAAACCCCGCCTCTTCCAGATGACGCTTCTCAACCGCCTGAAATCACTGATTTTCGCCGCCACGGCTGCCGGAATGGCTGCTCTGACGGCCGACGCCGCCCCGTCGGTGCTGTCTCTGTCGCAATACTCCAACGACTCCACCATCGTTCTGCCCGAAAGTTTCGAGACAGACACCCACAAGATGATGGAGAACTGGTATCTCCAGAACTATACCGCCCTTGACGCGGATGTCGACCGCAAGCCCGACGAGAATGTCTCCGACGAGGAAATCACCCGCCGTCTCGCCGCCATCCCTACCACAATCGAGCTCCCCTTTAACTCGATTGTCAGGGCATACATCGACGCTTATACCCGCAAGAACCGCCGCCTTGTCGAGAACATGCTCGGCATGAGCCTCTACTATATGCCGATTTTCGAACAGGCTCTCGAAAGGGAAAACCTCCCGATGGAGCTGAAATACCTCCCCGTCATCGAGTCGGCGATGAACCCCGACGCCGTGTCGCGCTCTGGTGCCACAGGACTCTGGCAGCTGATGTTGCCCACAGCCCGAGGATTCGGTATGGAGGTCAACACCCTTGTCGATGAGCGCCGTGACCCGGTCGCATCCTCCGCCACCGCCGCCAAACTCCTGCGCCAGCTCTACGACATCTACCATGACTGGTCACTCGCCATCGCCGCCTACAACTGCGGCCCGGGCAACGTAAACAAAGCCCTGCGCCGCTGCACCGCCGAGAAGAAGGATTTCTGGTCAATCTACCCATACCTCCCCAAGGAGACCCGTGGTTATCTCCCCGGCTTCATCGCCGCCACCTATGTGATGACATATTACAAGCATCACAACATCTCCCCAGCCCTGGCCAAGAAGCCGATTCTCACCGATTCCGTGCATGTCAACCGCCGCATTTACTTCCAGCAGATTTCCGATGTCCTCCAGATTCCCGTAGAGGAGCTGAAGGTATTGAACCCCCAATACCGCCAGGAATGCATCCCCGGCGACATTCGTCCCTATCCCCTCGTGCTCCCCGCCAACCAGACATACTCCTACATAATGAGTGAGGATGCCATCTGTGAGCACGACGCCGACCGCTATACCCGTCGTCTGACCGTCGAGCCTTCATCCGGCGATGCCGAGCAGGCCGCTCCCGAGGGACAGGAGGGCGAATGGGTCAACACCGAGAAAGTCCTCTACCACAAGGTGAAGAAAGGTGAGACCATGTCATCAATCGCCAAGAAATACGGTGTTTCGCTCTGGAGCCTGAAACACGCCAACGGAAACATCCGCACCGCCCGTCGCGGACAGACGCTCAAAGTCGTCACCACCGAGCGCGTATTCAAGGCCAAGACTCCCGAGGCCACACCTCCCGCCGAGGGTGACGACCTGCTGGTAAAGCAGGAGACCGAACAGGCAACCGCCCAGGCCCCGGAATCCGCCACCCACACTGACCGCGACACGGTCAGCACCACTCCTGCCCAGGCATCCAAAGCGACTCCGGAGAAAGAGACCGTAAGCGAACCGACGTCAGCGGCTCCCGCCAAGAACACCCAGGCAACTTCAAAAAAGAACACCTCCACTAAAAACAAAACCAAGAAGAAGGCCAAGAAACCTTCGACAAAAACCGTGACCGCCAAAAGCGGCGACTCGCTTGACCGCATCGCCAAGAAAAACGGCACCACCGTCAAAGAGCTCAAACGCCTAAACGGCCTCTCGGGCAACAACCCCATCATACAGCCCGGCCAGAAAATCCGTGTAAAATGACCCACGACAACGAACTCATTCTCATCAACATATCAGGTCAGGACAAGCCCGGCGTGACAGCCGCCCTGACCTCAATACTCGCCCGCTACAACGCGATGGTGCTTGACATCGGCCAGGCCGACATCCATCACACCCTCTCGCTCGGCATCCTTTTCAAGACCACTCCCGCCGAGTCGGGCGACCTGATGAAAGACCTCCTTTTCAAAGCCTACGACATGGGGGTGAAGATTCGATTCACCCCGATTTCCACCGAGGAATATGAGAAATGGGTCGGTCTGCAAGGTAAAAACCGCTGGATTATCACCATCCTCGGCCGGCAGCTTACCGCCAGCAACATAGCCCTCGTCTCCGAGGTAATCGTGGAGCAAGGGCTGAACATCGATGCCATCCAGCGACTTACAGGCCGTCAGCCCCTGGTCGAAGGTGCCCTTCCCGCCGCCAAGGCATGCATCGAGTTTTCCGTCCGCGGCACCCCCGTCAACCGCTCAGAGATGCAGAGCCGGTTCATTGAGATTTCATCCCGCGAGGGCTTCGACATCTCCATGCAGGAGGACACCATGTACCGCCGCTGCCGTCGTCTGATATGCTTCGATATGGACTCCACCCTGATTCAGACCGAGTGTATCGACCAGCTCGCCGAGAAGGCCGGAGTCGGCGAGAAAGTGCGCGACATCACCGAAAGGGCGATGCGCGGCGAAATCGACTTCCGCGAAAGCTTCACCGAACGTGTGGCACTCCTCAAAGGTCTCGATGTCAGCGTGATGGAAGGCATCGCCGAATCGCTCCCCATCACCGAAGGGGTAGACCGTATGATGCAGGTGCTCAAACGCGCCGGATTCAAGACCGCCATCCTCTCTGGAGGATTCACCTTCTTCGGTGAATATCTCAAACGCCGCTTCGGCTTCGACTATGTATATGCCAACGAGCTCGAAGTCGAGGATGGCAAGCTCACCGGCCGCTATGTCGGCGACATCGTGGACGGCAAGCGAAAGGCCGAACTTCTGCGGCTCATCGCCCAGGTCGAGAATGTCAACATCGCCCAGACCATAGCTGTCGGTGACGGAGCCAACGACCTACCGATGCTCTCCGCCGCCGGACTCGGAATCGCCTTCCACGCCAAGCCCAAAGTCAAGGAAAGCGCGAAACAGTCGATTTCCACCATCGGTATCGACGGGGTGCTTTACTTCCTCGGGTTCAAGGACTCCTTCATCGGAGACACCGGCAAATAACAGCCCCACAACACATCAATCCCCAGGACAATGCCGACCGCCCTCTACCATACATTCGGCTGCAAGCTCAATTTCGCCGAAACCTCGGCCGTGGCTTCCAGAATGGAGAGCCGTGGCATAACCCGCGTTGCCCGTGGCGAGACCCCCGACCTCATCTTCGTCAACACCTGTTCCGTCACCGGAGAGGCTGACAAGAAAAGCCGCCAGGCCATCAGGTCGTTCAACCGCCGCTATCCCGATGCCGCCATAATCGTCACCGGATGCTACGCCGAGCTCAAAAGCGAGGAAGCCGCCGCGCTCCCCGGAGTGGCCGTCGTTGCCGGCAACGACAAAAAAGGGATGGTTGACGAATTTGTCGACCACTTCCTGACATCCCGCCGCAAACTCGTCGAGGTTATTCCGGCAAAAGAGATACGCAGCTTCACACCCTCATGCTCCAGGGGCGACCGCACCCGCTATTTCCTGAAAGTGCAGGACGGTTGCGACTGCTGGTGTACCTACTGCACCATCCCCGCCGCCCGAGGCCGCAGCCGTTCGGCCACAGTGGCACAGATGGTGGCCCAGGCCCGTCAGGTCGCCGCCGAGGGTGGGAAGGAAATCGTCATCACCGGGGTCAACATCGGCGATTTCGGCAAACGTCAGCCCGACCTTCCCGCCGGTGCTTCCGCCGAGACCTTCCTTGACCTGGTCAAAGCGCTCGACCGGGTCGAAGGGATACAGCGTTACCGTATCTCCTCCATCGAGCCTGACCTCCTCACTGACGAGATAATAGAGTATTGCGCCTCATCGAGGGCCTTCATGCCCCACTTCCACATCCCTCTGCAATGTGGCTCCGACGCGGTGCTTAAACTCATGCGCCGCCGTTACGACACGGCACTCTTCCGCGACAAGATACTAAAAATCAAGCAGCTCATACCGGACGCGTTCATCGGTGTGGATGTCATGGCCGGTACCCGTGGCGAAACCCTCGACGAGTTCAACCGCTCACGCGACTTCCTCGACTCCCTCCCCGTCACCCGCCTCCATGTCTTCCCCTATTCCGAGCGTCCCGGCACCCGTGCCCTTGAGATACCCCACACCGTCAGCCAGGAGGAGAAACACCGCCGCGTCGAGGAACTGACCACCCTCTCAAACCGCAAACTGCGGCAATTCGCCGAACGCTACATAGGTTCGACCCGCCCCGTCCTACTCGAACACACCCGTCCCGGCCAACCCATGTCAGGCTTCACCGACAACTACCTGAAAGTCCGCATCCCCGGTCTCCCCTCATCCACCGACAACAACATCCTCCCCGTCACCCTCACCTCCCTCCTCCCCACCCCCTCCGGCGAAGTCGAATTCCTCGCCACCGTGGCCCGGTGACCATCCTGGAATCATTTTCCGAGAGATCTGTGAACGGATTTATAATCTCCGGATTGGCATAACTGACTTTTTTTGCGTAAATTTGCGATTCAAGACATTATATCCGTCAACTTATTCCACGCATCTGACATGGACCGCACTTTAAGTTTCACAAATTACAGAATATTTGCTGACCGCCAGGAGATTTCCTTGGCTCCGATAACCATTGTCTTCGGGAAAAACAACGTCGGTAAAAGTGCGCTCCTCAAATTGCCGGTAATGTTGAAAAACATCCTTGATGTCAGGAATCCGAAAGAAGAGCTTTTCAACAAGGTATCCGATGGATTGCGGATATGTGAGGACTACCGCGATGTGGTTTATGGCAAAGGCTCTCGGGCCGTCGAATTGGGATTCTCTTTTGAGGGAATCACAGTCGACATAAGCTTCTTTGTGGAGACGACAGGCAAGCCAAGAGTCCATCTTGAACACCTCTCCGGCATCCTTTACGATGGCACCCATATCAAAAGTCTCGACGCGTTACCTCCGACAATATTATTCGACATCGAATATCTGAAATCAATCCGTGATTTCCCAAAAGACGGATATTTCTCGATGGCTGTGTCAGAAAACGAGCCGGTATCGGGCGGTATGTTCACATACCGCCGCCTCGTTGATGACACTCTCAACCATGATGGCGATTTGCTGAGCAGGGTATCGGCTTGGTATAAAAAGACTTTTGACGGATGGGGAATAGAAATTGACGCCAGTCGCGATCCGGTTTTCAGCCTTATGCTTCGCCATTCCGGATTCTCCAACAACATCATCGATGGCGGTGCGGGTATCGCGCAGTCCTTGCCGATAATCGTCAGCGCGGCCACCGAGATATCTTCCCCGCGCCTGTATATCTACGAGGAGCCTGAAACCCATCTCCACCCCGAAGCACACGGAGAAATGGCCGAATTCATCGCCAAGGAAGCCGTCCGCTCCAAAGGCCAGAAAAGTTTCCTTATAGAATCCCATTCCGTCAACTTCATCCTGAGACTGCGGACACTGGTGGCTGAAGGCAAACTCCCCGCCGAATCCCTCGCGCTCTACTATGTGGATTTCGACCCTGAAAAAAACAGGAGTTCAGTCCGCAGGGTCGCGGTGAATCCTGACGGTACTGTGAAGGGATGGCCCGAAAATGTCTTCAAGGAAACTCTGGAAGAGTCGCTGGCCCTTCGCCGCGCCCAGTTGAAGCGCGAGGAGGCGCAGAAGAAATGAACGTTCTCCTCCACAAAGAAATTTTCAACGGGAGCGTATCACAAACTGATGTCAGCTACCTGATACAGACTATCATCAGGAAGAAACATTCCATCCTTCTCGATGCGGATGATATGAAGGACATCACTTGGCTCAATGACTCAGACCGGATGATAATCGAGGATTCCTTCGCGGCTGCCTCTATCGGCGACCCGGGCATACCCGACTGCGAAGTCATACACAACGCTGCCAATATCCACCACGCCAAGCAATTCGACGTCGCGGAAGCCATACGCTATGTCGACACCCCATTGGAAATCATCCTGGAAAACGGCACCAACGACTCCCCCTTCGTTCTTGCCATAATAAAATCCCACCTGCCATACCGGGACAACATCCAGGACGCGTATTCCGAAGAACGAATTGTTTTCGGCACTGGAGGCGGATGCACCAACATCGAAAACTACCTCCGGGGAAAACTTCACCAACGCGGAGGCCGGACGAAATTCCTCCGGTATTTCGTGATTGTCGACGGTGACAAGCGTTTTCCCGAACAGGAAATAAAGAAGTACGACAACCTGATTGCTTTTCTGCGCTCAATCAATGTCGAATTCCATATCCTTGAAAAACGGTGTATGGAGAACTACCTCCCGATTGAGTCTTATCCCAAATCCTCAGAGAATCAGCGATGGCTCAACTCTTTCAAATCCTTGAACAATCACCAACGCGACTTCTTCAACATCTCCGGCGGCTTCAGAGGCGATGTGCCGGACAGCAAGAAAAAACTCATATCAGCCGACGGGAGCAATATAAGAAGCCTGCTACCGCCTGAACAGCAAAACTTTTATTCTGATGTCTTAGACACGAATTTTTCGATTCTGTCCGATGGTTATCCGTTGCCGTCATTCAAGTCGTCATTTCCGAAAGGATATGAGTATAGTACCACCAACCGTGTCACTTTCGACTCAATCGTAAGTCATCAGTCCAACCCCGACGAACTGAAAGACATCGCCTCGACAATACACCGGCTTCTCTAAACTTCCCCATACGCCACCAGATAATGCGCACCCAGATTCAGACACAGATTCGTTCCCTATCAAGCCTTCTCGAGAATCTTCGCGACGGCATAATACAGGTTCCCCCCTTCCAGCGCGAATTTGTATGGACGCGGAAGCAGATAGTGGAATTGTTCGACAGCATACGCAATAGCTACCCTATCGGCTCGATACTGTTGTGGCGCCCGCGCACCTCTCCCGGCTGGGAGCGCGACCGGGAAGTCGGCGGCTTCATCCTGCCCGACCTCAAGGAGCCGAAATCTTATGTTCTGGATGGTTGCCAACGTCTGTCTTCTCTCTTCGGATGCCTAAACAACCCGAAGACATCCGGCCTTGAATATGACGAGCGGATGCGCAACGAATTTTTCAATCTTTGTTTCGACCTCAGGGAGGAGGAATTCATATATCCTGCGGGAGGGAATGCAAGGCCTTGGCAAGTGCCGGTTTACATGCTTTCACGCACAAGCGAGTTCCGTCAATACACCCGTAATATCCTCGAACCCGCGATTCCCGACTCTCAACTCCTCGACATCTATCTCGACCGAGCGGACTCTTTTTCGCGAATCCTCGTCGAATACAAACTCGCGGTCATAGAAGTGGATGGAGCTACTTTGAAGGACGCAGTAAACATCTTCTCCAGGATAAACTCCAAAGGAACAGACATTTCAGATGACTGGAAAGTCAACGCGCTCAGCTTCACCGAAGATTTCAATTTCTCGGTGGAAATCGACAACGTCATCCGTCGGCTTCGACACTATAACTTCGATAAAATCTCCCGTGAAACCATCTTCCGCTGCTACCAGAGTGCGTTCGACAATCGTCTGTATATAGACACAGACATCGAGAGTATGGCCGGACACCCGGAATTCCAGACCACTGTCAGGAAGATGTCAGATGCGATAATAAGAGCTGTCGGTTTTATGTACCACGAGCTGAATGTCATCGACCACCGTCTTCTTCCATATACTGCCCAGCTGGTCTTCCTTTCGGTTTTCTTTATGAAAGATCCGAATCCATCGGATGATAGAATAAAAGACATCATCCGCTGGTTCTGGATAACGACATACTCCAACTATTTCACCACCAACGCTCTTGCAGGCCAACGCAAGGCATTCACCCATTTCCTCGACTACATTGGCGGATACACTCACACACCCCTGTATGAGGAGCCGCCGTACAAACCGATGAAAACCCAGCCCTGGCCCAAGAAATTATCACTCTCAGGAGCGCGTTCGGTCGCCTTGGTACTGTTTCAGCTACGGTGTATCAAAGAGCAATGCGGAGAGCCTTATGGCCGCAGACACCTTGTCAGCAGGAAAATTTTCAAAAGGATTGACACGTGCCCTGAAAATATGGCGGTAACTTTTGGAACCACCTCCACCAAACCATCACTTCCTTATTTTGTTCCGATTGACGCGGACACCTTCATTCCTGAAGAGGAGATTGATGCCAGACTTCACTTCCGTGAGTTCAACATCAAAGACCAGGAGCGCGAATTTGTCAACTCTCTCGGCTTGATTTATCATGAGTAATCCCGACAATAACAAGAACTCCACCGACTGGAGATACAGGCCGTTGGGGTGGATGACAGCCGCGATGGCGCGGTTGCCGTTCGGGGTGCTTTACGGGATTGCCGACATACTGTTCCTGTTGCTCTACTATCTGGTCGGTTACCGCAGGAGGGTCATCAGGGAGAACCTTGCAGGGTCTTTCCCCGAAAAAAGCCGGAAGGAGCTGCGTGACATCGAACGCCGTTTCTACCGCAACTTCGCCGATTATATCGTGGAGACCGTCAAGCTGCTCCATGTCTCCGACAAGGAGATGATGCGCCGCATGACTTTCTCCGGTGTGGAGACAATCGACGAAGCCCTCTCCCAAGGGCGCCCCGTCGTATGCTATTTCGCCCATCTCGGCAATTGGGAATGGGCACCGTCCATAACCCTCTGGAGTCGGATCCAGCCTGGCAAAAATGCCCAGTTCTGTCAGATTTACAGACCGTTGCGCAACCAGTGGTTCGACAGTCTGATGCTACGCATCCGAGGTCGTTTCGGGGCGGTCTCCCTCCCCAAACGCCGCTCGTTCCTCGACCTGTTGCGTTACCGCAAGGAGGGGATGCCCACCGTCACCGGCTTCATGAGCGACCAGAAACCGAGCCACGGCGACATCATCCATGTCGTCAGATTCCTCAACCGCCCCACAGCCATCATCACCGGCACCGAGACCGTCTGTCGCCGCCTTGACGCGCTCCCCGTCTACTGGCGCATGTCGAAGCCATCGCGCGGCCATTACCATATAGATGTGACCCCGATGGAGGCCGACCTCTCGCGTGAGTTTGCCCTGACCGATCTCTATGCCCGGATGCTGGAGGACAACATCCACGAGAATCCGGCCCTGTGGCTATGGTCCCACAAACGGTGGAAACATCCCGTGACCTTTGAAATGAATGGCCAGAAAGCCTGATAAACGATAATGAAACCTGTCGCAGTAATCATACTCAACTGGAACGGCGAGAAGCTCCTCAGGGAGTTCCTCCCCTCCGTCGTGGCCAACACCGACACCTCGATCGCCGATGTCATCGTGGCCGACAACGGATCCACCGACGGCTCCCGCGAACTGCTCCGCAAGGAATTCCCCCAGGTAAAGCTCCTTGAATTTGACGAGAACCTCGGATTTGCCGGAGGGTACAACCGCGCACTCCGGGAGACCGGCTACCGCTACACCCTCCTGCTCAACTCCGACGTGGAGACCCCTGCCGGGTGGCTCACCCCGCTCCATGACTTCATGGAAGCCCATCCCGACGCGGCGGCATGCCAGCCCAAGATTCTGTCATACAAACAGAAAGAGAAATTCGAGTATGCCGGAGCTGCCGGAGGATTCATCGACCGCAACGGCTATCCTTACTGCCGGGGACGCATCTTCGACACGGTAGAGGATGACAACGGCCAGTATGACACCCCCGTCGAGGTCTTCTGGGCCACTGGAGCCGCCCTCATGGTCCGTACCGACCTGTATGAGAAAGCCGGAGGACTCGACGAACGCTTTTTCGCCCATATGGAGGAAATCGACCTCTGCTGGCGGCTGTTGCTGATGGGTCATACCCTATGGTGCGTGCCGGCAAGTCACGTCTACCATCTCGGGGGAGGGTCATTGCCCGCGGCAAATCCCCGCAAGACCTACCTCAACTTCCGCAACAACCTGCTGCTGCTCCACAAAAACCTCCCCGCCGCCGATCTGCGCGGTGCCCTGTTGCGACGTCGCCTGCTCGACACCGTGGCCTGGGCCAAGTTCATCCTCACCCTCGACCTCCCCAACGCCTCCGCCATACTCCGCGCCCACCGCGATTTCCGCCGTATGCGACGCGAATACACCACCCACCCCCCGGTCAACCTGCTGACCCGCAGCGCAGACCGCCGGACGCGCCGCCCCGACATCCTCCTCTCCTACTTCATCAAACGCAAGCGCCACTACTCCCAACTCTAATCCTCCCCCGATGCTCCTGCTCAACGCCGCTCCCGACTTCCAGGGACTCATATCCGACCTCGCCTTCATCCTCCTCCTCGGAGCCATTGTCACCCTGCTTTTCAAATGGATAAAGCAGCCCGTCGTGCTGGGCTACATCGTCGCCGGTTTCCTTGCCAGCCCCAACTTCAAGCCCCTCCCCTCGGTGACCACCGAAATCAACATAGAGTTCTGGGCGCAGATAGGTATCATAGTCCTCCTCTTCTCCCTCGGCCTTGAGTTCAGTTTCAAGAAACTGGTCAACACCGGCGGGTCGGCCGTCGTCACCGCCCTGATAATCGTGGTCGGCATGATGGCCACAGGCTTCGCCATCGGCCATCTGCTCGGCTTCACCACCATCAACAGCCTCTTCCTCGGCGGCATGCTCTCCATGTCATCCACCACCATTATAATAAAGGCCTTTACCGACCTAAACCTGCGCCAGAAGAAATTCGCATCGCTGGTCTTCGCCGTGCTGATAGTCGAAGACCTCTTCGCCGTGGTCATGATGGTGGTGCTTAGCTCCATCGCCCTCAACAACTCCGTCGAAGGGGGTGAGATGCTTATGAGCGTCAGCAAACTCATCTTCTTCCTCGTCATATGGTTCCTGGTGGGGGTCTATGTCCTCCCCTCCTTCCTAAACAAGACCCGCCGGTTCCTCAACAACGAGACCCTGCTCGTCGTCTCCATGGGGCTGTGCCTGTCGATGGCCGTCTTCTCCGTCCTCTGCGGCTTCTCCCTCGCCCTCGGCGCGTTCGTGATGGGTTCCATCCTCGCCGGGACAAGCTATGCCGAACGCATCGAAAATGTCACCATGCCGGTCAAAGACCTATTCGGGTCGGTGTTCTTCATCTCGGTCGGCATGATGGTCCAGCCCGCCATCCTCGTCGAATACTGGTGGCCGATACTGCTGCTCTCCGCCGTGGTGATTGTCGGCATGATTGTGTTCGGCACATTCGGCATGCTCGTGACCGGCCAGAGCCTGAAAGTGGCTATGGAGTCTGGCTTCTCCCTGACCCAGATCGGCGAGTTCGCCTTCATCATCGCCTCCCTCGGTATGAGCCTCGGGGTACTCAACGCCGAGATTTACCCCATCGTCGTGGCTGTCTCCGTGATCACCACCTTCACCACCCCCTACTTCATCCGTATGGCCGACCCCGCCTACCGGCTCGTCGAACGCCATCTCCCTCCGCGCCTTCATTTCCTCATCGACCGCTATTCCGGTGAGGCATCTGAAAACGCCGGAAACGAGACCCGCCGCGCTTGGGCCGCGATGCTCAAACGCTACCTGTGGCGCATAATGCTCTACTCCATCGTCCTGATAGCCATCACACTGGCCGGTACCACCTGGCTGCGCCCGCTCCTCGAAGGGATTCTCCCCGGCTGGGGACGTCTCCTGGCCACCGTCATCACCCTCGGAGCCATGGCACCCTTCCTCCTCGCCCTCATCCTCCCCCCGCCCATGGACAGCTCCGACTCCTCGTCGCGCCTGCAGGCTCGGCAGCTCAAAGTGCCACGGGTGGTGCTGATGGTCTTCCGCATGCTGATAGCCCTCGGCTTCATAATCCACCTCATATCAACCTCCTACACCCTCCGTCTAGGTATCCTCATTGGGGTAGCCGTCTTCATCCTGCTTCTGCTGATGCTCAGCCGCAGGCTAAATGCCAGTCTGCGCAACATCGAGACCCGCTTCCTCGACAACCTCAACGAGCGCGATCTGCGCCGCTCAGGCAAAAACAACACCCTGGTCAGCGACCTCCACCTGGCCTACATACATGTCGGCTACGGATGCCCATTTGTCGGCGACCGGCTCAAGAACACCGACCTCCGGGGACGCTACGGAGTTGATGTTGTGACCATCCAGCGCGGCCCGGCCACTATGATTGTGCCCTCCGGAGAGACCCGCCTGTTTCCCGGCGACACCATCGGCGTGATCGGCACCGACGACCAGATTTCAGCCGTCCTGCCGGTCATCGAGGCCGAGGCAGACCAGACAGCCGCCACGGACGGCACCCAGCCCACCGACCTGCGGCTGACCTCAATCCTCCTCACCGAGACCTCCCCCCTGGTCGGCCAGACCCTCGCCTCGGCCAACGTCCGCCGCAACTACAACACCCATGTCGTGGCCCTGCGGCGCGGCGAGGAGTTCATCGACCGTCCCGCCTCGCTCCCCCTCCTCCCCGGCGACCGCCTATGGATAGTCGCCCCCGACACCACCACCGCCACCTTCCTCGCCGGCCAACCTGCCTGATTTCTCTCCATCACGAAAGCGTCACAACCCGTTTTTTGGCATTATGCCATATTTTTTCGATTTTTTTTGGAAAAAAGTTGCACAGCTGATTTTTTTAAAATATCTTTGCGCTGTGTATCGCTTGCTATAATACCGGAGAAGGTCGTTAGAATACTCTGTGTTACCATTGAGATTTAACGTTTTTCCAAGTTCTAAGGTAATATTTCGCAATTGCTATCAGACATACAAGAGAATATCTATTAACAACAAATATTATTCATTTACAAAAACAACAAGCAAATGAAGAAATTCTACTCACTCATGCTTGCCGCAGGTGTTGCCGCTGGCACACTCTCAGTGAATGCTGCTTCTCCGAGCTTCTCGGAAAAGACAATGGAAATCTCCAAATTCAACGTTGAGAGAGAACTCAGCCTGAACTCCTCTTTCCGTGCTCCTATCTCCCATAGCGAAGCAAACCTCCCCACATCTCTCGAAGGTAAGACCCTCAGCTTTTCTTACTCCCTCATTGAAAGTGGAAAGACTTACAACTTCACCCGTAACGTAACCCTTTCCGGTGAAGAAGTTGAGAATGGAATCGCCTACTACACAATGACCAACTTCCTGACCGACGTGTACAACGACCAGGTTACAGTTCCTGATCTCACAGTGGCATATATTCCCTCAGAAGGTGTCTTCGCTCTTCTTGGAAATCAGACCTACATCATTTTCCCCCTCACTGACGGCACAAATGCAGAATGTCAGCTTTGGGCAGCCAACGAAAGCGGCAGCTGTGTAAACACCAACTACTTCTTCGACTATGCCGACGGCAAATTCACTTTTGAGAATCCCTTCACCGTAGAGTATGAAGACGGAACAAGTGAGGATTTCACCGCAGACCAGATGCTGCTTGGCTGTGTCAACGGTAACCGTCTGTCATATTACGCTGCTCTTGATGCCGACATCCAGATTGCACTCTGCGACGGCACCGGTAATATGAGCTACACCATGACCACCAACGACGGTGCTCAGGAATATGAGGATGTAGTGGCTGCCACAGTAAATGACAACACTCTTACCATCTTAGGCTTTATGGGAATGTTCGATGTTCCTATGACAATCGACACTCAGGCCAAGACCCTTACCGCCACCGACGTTCAGGTAACCGCCATCACCTCATACAAGGCTTACCTGTCTGAGCAGGCTGCTGACGGCTCCAACGCTGCCGGTTCACGCAAATATGTCCTGACCTCAACCTACACCGTAGCCGATGGCAAGACCACAATCGATGTCCCCAACTGGAACGCATTCTACTATGAGTTCGGTTCTGGCGAGTCTTACTACTTCTGGCCGATGAGCGACACCACCATCGTTCTCGACTTCGACCTCGACAGCGTAGCTGAATCCGGCATCGAAGGCATCGCTACCGACGCTGAGTTCGACGTTAACGCTCCCGTTGAGTACTTCAACCTCCAGGGTATCCGCGTTCTCGCTCCCGAGGCCGGTCAGCTCTACATCGTCAACCGTGCAGGCAAGGTTTCCAAGGAAATCGCCCGCTAATCTGATTTCGCGGAGCTGCTGACAGCTCCACAATCCATATCCGCCGCCCGTCGTGCCGCTTTGGCCGACGGGCGGTTTCCCTTCCCGAGGGGCGACGAAGCCATCACAGGGGTGTTTAAGGAGGGATAATCTTTATTTTAACAAAAATTAATGGGGGGGGTAAAAAATTCAGCTATTTTTTCATTACCTTTGTCTCCGCGAATGGAACATCTTTTCATCCGTCGCGCCTAAATCTACACCGTGACGCCTGACGCGGGCGAATATTGTCCGCCCTGTCTCCCGTTGCTACATTCATCTTCGAAACTCGAAACTCTTACTTTTTGACTCTTACACAAACTCTTACGCTTATTGCTCTGTGAATGCCAGGCCCGGTTACTGCCCGTCTGTCTGTTTGCAGGTCTCTATACTTCCCTCTCTAATTCTTTAACTCGAAACAATTAACTGTTTTTCTTTAACTTATCTTACTAAATTCACTTTTCTATTATGAAAAAGCTTCTACTCTTGTTGGTAGGTGCAATTGTGGCCATAGGTGCCCATGCGCAGCTTTACCTCTGCGGAGCTGATCCATTGCAATGGGATCCCGCGAATCCAACAGTAGTCAACGAAGTTGACGGTTATTACGCTTTCAAAGCTACAAAAGGGGCTGAGTTCCAGATGTCCAAAGCCAAGGGTGACTGGACGGCATTCAACACTTCCATCCTTCGTCGTACTTCCGATAACTGGACTACTACAAATGGAGTCCGTTCGGTGTCTCTTACCACCGGTCAGAGTGGGAATTTACATAAATTTACCCTGTCCGATGATTTTCTCTATGTTCGTGTGAAAGCCGATTTCTCTACAATTGAGCTTTGCGACAATGAGAATTTTACAGGCGATATAGTGGGTCCCACACTCAAATGCGAAATCAAGTCATCCCTCGACGGAAATTGGCCAACACATCCGATGACTTACGAGGATGGCAAATATGTCTATACCTATGAGAATGTCACAGCCACCGGCACCACCCGTGAGCTGGGTATGCAGATAGACGGTGGCTGGAGAGGCTCCTCGCAGAACGGCAAGACTTACAGCGGAGCCGCCACCACATACAAAATGGATGTGACAAACGGCGGAAACATCCGTATTGACGGCTCTGTGTCAGGAGACATCATCTGCACATATGACCCCTCTACAAACAACCTGACTCTGGCTCCTCACGCCCAGGAGGACACCTATACGTTCCATATCCACAACCTCGATAACGGTAACATCTTCGAGGCATCGCAGGATAATCCTTATGAGTTCACCATCGAGGTGAATACCCCTCTGGCTAATGACTTCCATCTCTGCCTCCACCGTATGAAGAACGGTGAACAGAACACATCATATGGCTTCGATCCCGATTTTGAATACCAGTGTGAAGAGGTGACCAAGGATCTCTCCGAGGGGAAAGCCGGCATCATTATGCCCAAGGGGCTTTACGGCATCCTGAAGTTCGCCATCAATGTTGTGGAGAATGTCCCTACCTCTATGACAATCTCCGGTGGAGAGTTTATGGATCTCAAATATGAGTACAAACTCTGGGATAACTTCAACTCTGACGAACTGAAGCTCACCCAGTCTTTCGCTCCCCACCTGGCTCATTTCGACGTAGAATACACTTTCACTGGTTTTGAGAAGGGCCGCACTTTCAAAATCGAACGTTACGAGGATGGCGTGTCTGTTTCAGACCGTCGTTTCGGCCCTGCCCGTAACTCCGAGACATACAAACCTAATACCTCTGGTACCCGCTACGAGCTCTCCTCTAACGGCACCGAGACAGTAGTCTTCCCGGAGGGTATCCGAGGCAAAGTGAGAATCAGCCTTTATGTTGATGCCGAAGGCGTTCCTTCCTATATCATGATTCAGGGTGGTTCGCTCGAGGATGCTCCCGAGCATGAATACACAATCTATTTCTACAACACCTCCGGCTCTCCGGTAGATCCCTACGCTTATATCTGGCGTCAGGAGGTCGGTCAGTCCACTATGGAGTACACCGCATGGTGGGGTGATGACAAGGAGAAAGGTCATATGACCGCCACAGGTAAATATGTCAAGAAGGGTGACAACTATTACCCCGTTTACGCCCTGTCGTTTGACTGGGAGGTTGAACCCCACCATGTCATCATCCACAACTCTGAGGGCAAGTACACCGACGACAGCACCAACCTTTTGTTTGTGAACGGCGGTTTCTACTGCAATGGTTGCAAAGAGGCCGAGACTGGTCTGGATCTTGTCTCAAAGCCTGGCGAGGAGCCCGCGACTTTCTATATGCACTGGAAGCAGGACTGGATTCTTGACAGCAATGGCGAAAAACCCCGCTGCTTTGTTTACGCAGGCACAACCGCTCCCGCTGCCCAGTATGCCTGGGAGCATGGTGTGGAGATGCAGACCATCGACGACCTGGCTCCCTCTATCGAAGTGTTCTCAGTGGCCGGAGAAGGTTCTTCTCTGCCTGCCCAGACCATCACAGAGAAATACCAGCTCTGGAAGGTCGATATTACCGGCCCTGAAATGGCCGGTAAGGATAATGTGATGTTCGTCTTCAAGCACGATGGCAACAACGGCGTTGAATACTGGGACTATGCTTCCCGCAGCGGACAGTTCGCAGAGCCTGCTTTCCTTACAAAATATATCTTCGCTACCGCAACTGACAACGACGGGCTTCGTTTCGCCGTGCAGAGCTACCTCACATATGATGATTTCATCAGCCTCGACTACGAGGGCCGTCCCCACATTTATCTTGTAGGTGATGAGGGCGGTGCTATCGAAGGCCTGCAATGGGATGACCTCAGCAAGGCTGACGAGTTCTCTCCCGAGGAAGGTGTGTTCTATATCCCCCTCAATGTAGAGGGCAACAAGTACGCCAAGTTCAAGATGTCATGGATCAGCGTCGCTGACGCCATCAAGCGCAACAACATCTCTGTCGTCAACTCTAACCGCGACTGGGCTACATTTGACCTCGGAATCATCGGCTTCAACGACACATACGAGGATTATCCCGACGGTTACGATGCTCCCAAGACTGAAAAAGCCGATCCAAGCGATATGGTCGCTTCGGCCTGGGTTAAGCCTTATCAGTCGCTTCCTTACAGGAACTACAACCAGTACAACTGGTATATCCCCGCAGAGAACATCACCAGGGGCGCGGCTTGCTATCTGGTTGTTGACCCCCACTCTACTTGCCGCACTGTGACCTTGATTCCTTATGATCCCAACCCCTCGATCGAGGTGACTGCTTCTGGTGTCTCGACTGTGTCGCTCAATCCTGCTCAGGCCTTGCAGCTCCATGGTAGCCACGCCCACCATCTCAATGGTGCGGCTTCCAACGGACATATCTACATGGATCGTCTCAACTGCTGCTCCGGTACTATCAAGATTAACAAGGCACAGGGACTCGATATCGCCGCTTCCGGTTTTGATCTCCTCTATTCAATCTATATGAACGGCAACGAGGTCATCACTCACGATAATCCTAATGAAACGCTGCAGCTTGACTTTATGCCTTTGGCTTCGAGCGCAGATATGGGTGTTCGCTGTGAATACACCAACCACGCTACCGGGCTCACCTTCCATTCCAAGCTCGGAACTGGTACCGTGGAGGCAGGTGCGGTTGACTTCCCCGCTCCTGCTGCTGCTATCGGCGGCGCGAAATTCGTGCTTGATCCCCGTGATGGTGGGGCTTCCCGTGGTGTAATGCTCGAACCTCTGACTTTCAGCGTCGAGTCTGAATATGAATATTATGCCGACTTCAGCTTCGAGGTTGGCGAAAAAGCAGAAATTCTGCATTCTGCCCATCGTATTGTGACCGGTTTCTCCCAGTATGCCGACAAGTATCTGGCTGGCTGGACATTCCTTGGTGCCGATAACGATTATGACTTCAGTGGGGCTAACGACTGGTCTTCAAAGTTTGCTAATCCCGACACCGATGTGTACGTGTATCTCTCGAATGCCGACCCCACACTTACTGAGGTTGAAGGACTGGTATATGCAGTTTATCCGTTCATCTATCAGACCGAACCGACTATCGTTCCCGCATCAGCTCCTCGTCGCGCAGGTGCCTCGGCCAACGGTAATGCCTCACTTCCTGATGATTTGACCGGTTTCAGTGTGACCAATATGGCTATTTCGACTCCTGTCCGCGCCACAATCTCAGATCAGGTGATTTCCGGTATCGAGAATGTAGTCCTTGACGCAGACGTTGATGCTGACGCTGAATACTACACCATCTCCGGTGTACGCGTGATGGGTCAGCCCACCCCCGGCATCTACCTCTGCCGCAAGGGTGACAAGGTAAGCAAGGTGGTAATCCGCTGATTCCGCCCACTCCACAGATTTCTTTGACTCTTACTATCATCGCCGTCCCGGCCGCGATTCCGCGCCGGGCGGTTTTTTTACGCCCCTCCCCGGGGGCGCCGTGTCTCACGCGGACTCGACGAAAGGTCTCACGCAGATTCCGCAGATACGCAGATTTCTCGCAGATTAAAGTGAGATAAGAAAGATTAG
>URLF01000032.1 GCA_900548705.1 uncultured Porphyromonadaceae bacterium
TGGTCACCGTCAGCGCCGGCGCCAAGGACTTCACAGATGATGACAGCATCACCTATCAGGAAGCTGTTGACGTCATCTCCGAGATTGGTGTTGTCGACGGTTACACCGGCGGCGAGGACTTCCCGACCTATTATCCCAAGTATCTGCGTGCGCTCGACCTGATGAAGGAATACCAGTTCAAGTCATCTCCCGAAGAGAGCGACGCTCCGCAGTTCACATCAGGTGACAGCCCCAAGCAATAACCCCGGCAGGTCGTCAGACCGCTTCACACCAACCTCAAACCAGAAAACGAAATGGCAACTATATCAAGACAAGAAAACAACAATCTGTTCGGCCCGACCGTGGGTGACAAGATCCGACTTGCCAACACCGACCTCTACATACAGATTGAGAAAGATCTCCGCGTCTACGGCGATGAGACCGTATATGGCGGAGGCAAGACTCTGCGTGACGGCATGGGGACAGCCAACGAGATAACCTCGGAGGCTGGTTCGCTTGACCTGGTGATCACCAATGTCACCATCCTGGACCCCCTGCTGGGTGTCATCAAGGCTGATGTCGGCGTAAAGGATGGCAAAATCGCAGGTATCGGAAAAGCCGGTAACCCCAATATCATGGAAGGGGTGACCCCGACCTTGTGTACAGGTCCATCGACCGACGCCATCTCGGGCGAGCATCTGATTCTGACAGCCGCCGGTATTGACGGCCATGTCCATATGATTTGTCCGCAGCAGGCCTATGACTGTCTGAGCAACGGTATCACCACCCTTATTGGTGGCGGCATCGGCCCGACCGACGGTTCCAACGGTACAACCATCACCTCAGGCAAGTGGAACAGCGATATGATGCTCAAGAGTACCGAAGGACTTCCTATCAACATGGGTTTCCTCGGCAAGGGTAACACATCATGCCGCAAAACTCTCGACGAGCAGATTGAAGCCGGTCTCTGCGGTTTCAAGGTTCATGAGGACTGGGGCTCGACAATGGGTGCCATCCGAGCCTGTATGGATTCAGCCGAGCAGTATGATGTCCAGGTGGCCATCCATACCGATACCCTGAATGAGGCGGGATATGTCGAGGACACCGCCGCCATCGACGGACGTACCATCCATACCTACCACACAGAGGGCGCGGGCGGCGGCCATGCCCCCGACCTTATGAAGGTGGCTTCGATGAGCAACGTGCTTCCTTCCTCCACCAACCCCACCCTCCCTTACGGTATCAACTCCCAGGCCGAGCTGTTCGATATGATTATGGTCTGCCACAACCTCAATCCCTCGATTCCTTCGGATGTGGCATTCGCCGAAAGCCGTGTGCGTCCCGAGACCCAGGCCGCAGAGAACATCTTCCATGACCTCGGTATCATCTCCATGGTATCCTCCGACTCCCAGGCCATGGGACGTGTGGGTGAGTCATTCATGCGTACCTTCCAGATGGCTTCCTATATGAAGCAGGTAAGAGGCAAGCTTCCCGAGGACTCCACCGAGAATGATAACTTCCGTGTACTCCGTTACCTTGCCCAGATTACCCTCAACCCCGCCATCACCTACGGTATCTCCGACATGCTTGGTTCAATCGCCGTCGGCAAGATGGCAGACCTTGTCCTCTGGGAACCCGCCTTCTTCGGCACCAAGCCCAAGATGGTCATCAAGGGCGGTTTCATCAACTGGGCCAACATGGGTGACCCCAACGCGTCGCTGCCTACCCCGCAGCCTAAGATTATGCGCCCGATGTATGGAGCCTTCGGCAAGGCGATGCCCGAGACCTGCCTGCGTTTCGTCTCAAGAGCCGGATATGAGAACGGCGTGCAGAAACGAGTAGGCACCGACAACATCTTCTATCCCGTCCATGGCACACGCCAGATTACCAAGGCCGACATGGTTCTCAACGGTGCCACGCCTCAGATAGAGGTCGATCCCGAGACATTCAATGTGTATGTCGACGGCGTACTGGCCACCGTGCCCCCCGCCAAGGAGCTTTCCCTCGGGCAGCTCTACTGGTTCAGCTGATTGCATATGAAGTGATAATACCTGCCAACGCGGCCACGATTCTATTTTGGAATCGTGGCCGCGTTGTGTCTGAGGGGAAATGATTGGCACCGGCAAAAGTCTTTTGAGAATTGGAAGTTCAACTATTTTGGCGTGAGTTTGTTTTAATATTGAACCAGTTGGTTCACAGCAACGATTTTCAACTGTTTATTTAAACAAATAGATAAGAAATGGATGTCATTACAGAGATAATGGGCAATGTTCATCAGCCGGAATGGGCTGAACGCCTTGATGATTGCCATGTCGAGACTGTTTTCCTCGACCAGTGGACGGCCCAGAAAAGCCGTTTCCTCGCGAAAGGTGACCACGGTACGGAGTATCCCGTGGCTCTCAAGCGTGGCTCTCGTATTACAGATGGAGACATTATAGCCTATGATCCCGAGAAAGGGGAGGCCGCCGTCTTGCGCCTTGACCTCAACAATGTGCTGGTAATAGATCTCTCGAAACTTTCAGGGCTGCCCGCTGAGGATATAATCCGCATCAGTGTCGAGCTTGGCCACGCCATCGGCAACCAGCATTGGCCCGCCGTGGTGAAGGGCACCAAGGTCTATGTCCCCCTGACTGTCGACAAGAAGGTGATGCTTGCGGTGATGGAGACCCATAACATCGACAAGATTACTTATGATTTCCAGGAAGGGAAGGATATTATTCCTTTCCTCGCGCCCGGTGAGCTTCGACGTCTTTTCGGCGGAGCGGGTCACGACAACACCAATCTCGAACACCACCATCATCACCACCATTGATTCACAATTCATAATTCATAATCAGCGCCGGAATCAAACTGTGAATTGCCTTTGTAATTTATTACATCGGGGATTATGAATTATGAATTACAAATTATGAGTTATGAAGATAATGCGCTTACTTCAGATGACCGACTCTGCTTTTCCTGTCGGCACCTTCTCGTTCTCCAACGGACTTGAGACCGCCGCTTATGAGGGGTTGGTTCATGATGCCGCCACACTTGAGCAATATGCCCGGTCGGTAGCTCTCCAGGGAGCGTTCTCAGACGGAGTGGCGGCTCTGCTGGCTTATCGCGAGGCTATGAGAAACAATCTTCGCGGAGTCGAGGAGGTAGACAGTCAGCTGATGTTGTTCAAGATGAATGACGAGGCCCGCACGATGCTCCAGCGTATGGGGCGCAAGATGGCCGAGCTTACCGAACGGTTCTATCCCGGCAACCGCATGGTCTCCCTATGGCACCGCGATATCAAGGAGGAACTGACTCCGGGAAGTTTCCCTGTGGCTCAGGGACTCGCATTCGCCGCCGAAGGGCTGGGGGAGGAGGAGCTGTTCGCCTCCCATCAATACGGGGTGATAAACATGGTGCTGGGCGCGGCGTTGCGCTGCGTGAGGGTCTCTCATTTCGACACCCAGGAAATCCTCTTCAAGCTCTCCGAGGATGTGCCCCGTCTGTATGAGAAGGCGCGTGTGATGAGGGTGGATGACATGAACGCGTTCGTCCCTGAGTCTGACATCTTCGCCTCGCTCCATGAAAAGGGGAATATGAGAATGTTTATGAGCTGACAACCCTGTGGAAGAGTTGTCTGATTTTTTCCAATCGTCAAAAATATATCAGAATATATGAGTACTTGTAGAATCGGTATCGGAGGCCCGGTAGGATCGGGAAAGACCTCCCTGATTGAGGCAATTACCCCCCGTCTCATCGACAAGGGTTACAAGGTGTTGATTATAACCAACGACATCGTCACCACTGAGGATGCTAAGCATGTCCGCAAAATCCTCAAGGGGGTGTTGGCCGAAGACCGCATCATCGGGGTGGAGACCGGCGCGTGCCCCCATACTGCTGTTCGTGAAGACCCGTCGATGAACATCGCGGCCGTCGAGGAGATGGAGGCGAAGTTCCCTGATGCCGACATCGTGTTCATCGAGTCGGGGGGTGACAACCTGACCCTGACATTCTCCCCGGCATTGGTCGATTTCTTCATCTATGTGATCGATGTCGCTGCCGGTGACAAGATTCCCCGCAAGGATGGCCCCGGCATATCGCAGAGCGACATCCTGGTAATCAACAAGACCGACCTCGCCCCGTATGTAGGCGCGTCTCTGGAAGTGATGGACCATGATTCCAAACTGATGCGTCCCGGCAAGCCCTTTGTGTTCACCAATTCTATGACCGGAGAGGGTATCGACGAGCTTATCGACCTTATCCACAAGATGGCTCTGTTTGACAAAAAGTAATCTGAATAAGTTATAACCTGAAAAACTTTCGTCCGATGAAGGAAGTGAAACGCGAATATTCCGACATTCCGGTTGTCAGCTTTGATGACGCGCCGGAGATGGCTCCATATCTCACCCCTCCGAGAGCGATGTATGTGGGCGCACCGGGCAAACACGGCTACCTCAATCTCGGATTCGAACTTGACGCGTCCGGGAAATCAATCCTGCGAGAGCTTGACCGGCGTGCGCCCCTTATCGTGCAGCAGGAACTGTATTTCGATGAGGAGTTGCCGGGAATGCCATGTGTCTACATCCTTTCATCGGGAGGGCCTAACATCGACGGCGACCGTTACACTCAGAATATCACCGTCGGGAAGGACGCGATGGCATTCGTCTCCACCGGAGCCGCCACTAAACTGGCGGAGATGAAAGACAATTATTCCGGGCTGTCTCAGGTTATCACGGTCGATGAGGGTGGATATCTCGAATTTCTTCCCGAGCCGGTGATTCCTTGCCGGCATACCCGTTTCATCTCTGACACGAAGATGGTGGTTCATCCCTCGGCCACGGTGTTTTATTCGGAGATATTCATGGGTGGCCGCAAGTATTACAAGGACGGCGAGATGTTCTGTTACGACATCCTTTCGGTGTGTACCCACGGCGAACGGCCCGATGGTAAGCAGCTGTTCCGGGAGAAGTTCATCATCGACCCATCTACCGCCAATTTGCGTGATGTCGGGACGATGCACGGCTACGATATCTTTGCGAATGTGGTGGTGCTGACCCCCGAGGAAAAGAGCAAGGAGATTTATGACGAGACCCGGGCGTTCATCGACCGCGAAGCCCATATCTCGGCAGGCATCACCCATCTCCCCAACCAGGCCGGACTTCTGTTCAAGGTGCTGGGCCGGGAGACCGGGCCGGTCAAGGCCGTTGTCAGGGAGTTCTGCTCCAATGTCCGCAAGGCCGTCAAAGGGGTTCCCCTTCCGGCGGAATTCCCCTGGAGATAATTCAATCCGAAATTCAGTATAATTCAGTATATTATGAGTCTGACATTGTTGAAAGATACTGTCCGTACCTATTTCAGGGGTATCGGACAGGTGATGTTCCAGGAATCGGCCTGGACCGGACTGCTTTTCCTTGCAGGTATTTTCTGGGGGGCATATGAATGTCATTCACCCCAGGTAGCTTGGGGCGCTGTGGTTGGCGCAGCCGCCTCGGTGTTGGGTGGTTACATAATGGGGGAGAAGCCCTCTGACGGAGCCGCCGGACTGTGGGGATTCAACGGCGTGCTTGTCGGATGTGCTTTCCCGACATTTCTCGCTGACACATGGCTGATGTGGGCCTGTCTGGTGTTCTGCTCATTGTTCTCGACATGGGTGCGCCGGGCCTTCAACAATGTCATGGCTCCCTGGAAGGTCAATTCCCTGACATTCCCCTTTGTCTTCACCACATGGATTTTCCTCCTGGCTGCCGGGATTCTCCACGGACTTGACGCGCCGGGTCTATCCGCTCCGATAATGAGGGAGGATTTTTCCTACACCATTGATACCAGATTCGGCGACCTGGTCGTGTACTGGCTCAAAGGTATCTCACAGGTCTTTCTGATTGATTCGTGGGTGACCGGAGTGTTTTTCATCGTCGCTTTGGCTGTCAGTAGCCGTTGGGCCGCTTTCTGGGCGATGGTGGCATCGGCGATATCTCTCGCTCTCGCGTTACTTTTCCAAGCTGATCCGACCAATATCTCTTCGGGCCTTTTCGGATTCTCACCTGTGCTGACCGGTATCGCGTTTGGCTGCACATTCCTAAAGCCGGGATGGAAATCGGCCCTCTGGACTGTCACCGCTGTGATCGCGACATTCTTTATCCAGGCCGCGATGGATGTGATGTTCAAGAACTGGGGCATACCTACCCTTACCGGCCCCTTCTGTATCGCCACATGGCTCTTCCTGCTTCCCCTCTATCATTTCGACAACCGCGATATCTCGGTCAAGACCGCATGGCGCGACTATGAGGAATCTGTCGGTGACGATGCTCCGCAGGATGGCAATGACTGACTGCTCTAATACGGGGTGCCACGGGCAGGAAAGCCCCTGACACCCCGATGATGATTTAATCCGACAAATCTATGGGACAGACGAATCAGATTCATAACTCCTCCCTCCCGGACATGGCCACTATGCCGTTGACCAAGGGACATTACAAGGTGTTGGTGGCCGGCTCCCTGGAGCAGGTTATCGGGGCCGCGCTCTCGACCGTGGTCGGTGTGATGATTCCGATGATTCAGCTTGCGTCGACTTCCGGATTGTCCTCTTTCATGCAGGGTATTATGGGCGCGATTGCCTTGATAGGCATCGCGGTCGGCTCCACGCTGATAGGGTATCTCGCCGACAGGGAGGGGTATCTATGGTGGTTTCGTGCATGTCCGCTGATTATCGTCGCCGGAAGCCTTATGGTGATAATGTTTCCGACCCAGCCCTGGGTTCTGCTCGGGCTTTTCCTCGCCGGGTTCGGAGTGGGTGGAGGCTACAGTCTCGACTCCTCATATATTTCGGAAATAATGCCTGACCGGTGGAAGATTTTTATGGTGGGTGTTGCCAAAGGCACTTGCGCCGTGGGGTTCATCCTTGCCGCTGTCATATGCTGGGCGGTGCTGAAGGGGTATCCCCATGCCGGAATCTGGAACCGGATGATGTGGATTGTGACCGCGATGGGTGGTATCACCTTCCTGCTCAGGCTCGACTTCACCCAGTCTCCCGAATGGCTGATGGAGAAGGGGAGAACCAAGGAAGCCGCCGCCGCCGCCCGCAAGTTGCTGGGTCAGGCGGTGACGGTTCCCGTCCCACCTGTCCCGAAAACCGATGTGGCCAAGGTCTCATATTTCGATATGTTCAAGGGGGCGAATCTCCGCCGTGTGATTCTGACCGGAGTCCCCTGGGCCTGTGAGGGACTTGGGGTCTACGGGTTTGGGGTGTTCCTGCCGGTGCTTGTGATGGCTCTCGGGATAGAACGCGGAAACGAGACCGGGATAGCACGGGTTATGAACTCGGTGGAGATGACAGCGATCATCAATTTCTTCATCCTGCCGGGATTCGCCGTCGGCCTGTTGCTGCTCAGGAAACTAAACCATATCGGTATGCTTGCGGGGGGATTCATAATCTGCGCTTGCGGCCTTGGGATGCTGCTTGCGGCTTATTGCCTGCATCTTCCGGTATGGGTTTCGGTGGTAGGCTTCATCATCTTCGAGGTGTTTCTGAATGCCGGCCCTCACCTGATTACATTCATCCTGCCGTCGCAGGTGTTTCCTGTCGAGGTCAGAAGCACCGGCGCCGGAATCGCGGCGATGCTTGGTAAAATCGGGGCGGTGTTGGGCGTGTTCTTCATGCCGATGCTGCTCAAATGGGGCGGAATCGTGGTGTTGCTGTGGGTTTCCATCGCCGTCCAGATTGTGGGAGCGTTGGTGGCGATTCTCTTCCGTCCGAAAAACCAACAGCGTCCATCGGATGTTTAATTCTAAACTTCTAATGTCAAATACCGAATTTAAATAATCCTGCCTTATGCACATGGCTGATGCTCTTGTCTCTCCTCCAGTAGCGATAACCGCAGGTGTGGCGGCTGTGGCGTTGCTCGCCGTCGCCTCCCGCCAGGTAAGGAAAGACTCGCGTCCCTCGCTTATACCACTCATGGGGGTGCTGGGGGCCTTTGTGTTCGCCGCCCAGATGATAAACTTTGCCATTCCGGGCACAGGGTCGAGCGGCCACATAATCGGAGGTGTCCTCGTCGCCGCGCTTGTCGGTCCATGGGCGGCCTTCCTGACGATATGCTCGGTGCTGATAATCCAGTGTCTGGTGTTTGCCGACGGTGGAATGCTGGCTTTGGGATGCAACATCATAAATATGGCTGCGATCTCGACATTGCTGGCCTATCCATTTGTATATAAACCCATCGCAGGGAAGTCAACCAAGCCTTGGAGGCTGATGCTGGCATCCACGGTGGCTTGCGTCGCCGGTCTGGAGCTGGGAGCTTTTCTGGTGACAGTCGAGACTGAGGCTTCCGGTATCACGGCGTTGCCGATGTCGACATTCCTGATGTTCATGTTGCCGATACATCTCGTGATCGGTCTTGGGGAAGGCCTTGCCACCGGGGCTGTCCTTTCGTTTGTCGGCGCGTCACGGCCCGACCTGCTCGGGGAGCGGTCAGTCGGCGCGAAAAGCTCCGCTTCACATGGCAAACGCCTTTGGCCGGTGCTTGCGTGGTTCGGTGGCGCGGCTCTCGTGCTTGGTGTCTGCTATGCCTGGATTGCGAGCGGCGATCCCGATGGTCTCGAATGGTCGATAGCGAAAGTGGCCGGCAATGTGGATATGGGTTCCTTCACTCCCCCCACGGCTGTCATGCCCGATTATGAGAATTCCTTTTCGGGGATTCTCGGAGCTACGATGGTGATAATACTTCTGTGGACACTGACATCTCTGGTGGCGCGTCGGGCTGACAAACGCCAGCCGGTCGCCGAGAAGGTCAGGGCAAAGGATAAATGACAATCTGACAGGAGATGAGCGTGCATCTGGCAAACCCGTTGCTCGGAGATGGTTCTGCGACACGAAACCATCTCAGTGACATCGACCCACGGGCGTTGCTGCTTGTGGCAGTCGGGTATGTCGTGACGATGCTCTCTGTCCCTGTGCTTAACCTGGGCATGCTGATATGGTTCGCGGCTTACCCCGTCGTCATGGCTCCGTTAAGCCATGTCACATATTCCCGCGTGTTCCGCAAGTCGTTGGTGACCCTCCCGTTTATCCTGCTGATAGGGGTTATGAACCCGTTGTTTGACCAGCGGGTGGCGATGACCGTCTGCGGGGTGGATGTTTCCGCCGGATGGATTTCGTTCGTTTCAATCATCATCCGTGGATTATTGTCGGTCCAGGCCGCGCTGCTGCTTGTTTATGTGTGCGGTTTCGACGGGGTCTGCCGGGCGATGGGGCGTTTGGGGTTGCCGTCGGTAATGGTCACGCAGCTGATGATGGTAAGCCGTTACATGCGTACCCTCGGGGAGGAGGCTATCACGATGCAGCGCGCGCGTCAAGCCAGGGGATATGGACGCAAGAACTATCCGGTCAGGGAATGGGGGCCTTTCATCGGGCAATTGCTGTTGCGCACTGTGGAGCGTGGCGAACGGGTCAACAGGGCTATGGTGGCTCGTGGTTTCGACGGGACATTCCCCCAGTCATTCATCCGAGGCAACTCTTCGATGAGCTGGGAAACCAATTCCACAGTTTTTCTGTTAATATGGGGAGGGGTGATATTCTGCCTCAGATATTTCGACCTCTCGGCTATCTTTTTTGGATGAGCCACCCAAAAAAACGTCACATATGGCTGAAGCACTGAAATTTTCCAATCTGCATTATGCCTATCCTGCCGCTGAGGGGGAGGAGGCTTTGCGCGGTGTCTCCTTCTCAATCGGGGAGGGGGAGAAGGTGGCGTTGCTTGGCCTGAACGGGGCGGGGAAGTCGACCTTGCTGTTACAGACAAACGGGCTGTTGCTGCCCACCTCGGGCACAGTCGAGGTTGCCGGTATTCCACTTACAAAGAAAAACCTCGCTGAGGCGAGGCGCAAGGTGGGAATGGTGTTCCAGAATGCCGATGACCAGCTGTTTTCCCCGACGGTATATGCTGATGTCGCTTTCGGCCCACAGATGATGAAACTTCCCCGGCAGGAAGTTGACCGGCGTGTGCGCGAGGCCTTGGAGGCCATCGGTGCCATTCATCTTATTGACCGCCCTACCACACGGCTCTCCGGTGGCGAACGCCGTATGGTGGCCATCGCGACAGTGCTTTCAATGAATCCCTACATACTCGTCCTGGACGAACCGACCTCTTACCTCGATCTGAGGGCAAAGAATGCCCTGACCCGTCTTCTTCAGCAGCTTCCTCACGCTATGTTGCTGGCTACCCATAATCTCGACCTGGCCCGCGATATTTGTCCCCGGGCCATTCTGCTTGACCAAGGGCGGGTGCTTTTCGATGGACCGACATCCGAGGCTATCTCACGTCTTGTGGATATCGCCGCCATATAAGTGGATATACGCGGAAACATCAAGGCCGCCGGGAATTGTTCCCGGCGGCCTTGATGTTTTCAGATGATGTTGTCGGATGGTTGTCAGTCATCGTAACGCTGGAAATTTCCGGACTTGTCAAATTTCATCTCGACACCGTTGGAGAGTTCGACATCAAATCCGTTTCTCTCTTTGTCGATACCGACGATGCGGGTGCCTTTCTGGTTTTTGCTGACATAATCCTGAATGGCTTTTGGAACAAATGCTGAAGGAACCGATTTGGAATTGCTGACTTCGACATTCTCCCAGTTGCCGTCACGGTCGAAACTGATTTCTGTGCCGTCGGTCAGAATTGCCTCGTAGTCGCTCACACGTCCGAAATCCTTGTCAATCTTCACCACACTGACTTTGGCCTTGAAATTGTCGGCAATCGTGGTCTGTGCGGCTTTGGGAAGAACCGACGCGTCGTGGGCGTAAGTGTCTCTTGCCTGAGTGCATACTGCAATCCCCATAATTGCAATCACGGCGAACAAAAATTTTTTCATAGTTGTAACTGTTACTTATTTATGTTACAACGATCTGACCATACTTTTGGTTGCTTTGCTTGGCGGGATTATATGGATGACTGTCAGCGTAACTGTTTCTGAAACAGAAGGGCGGAAACAAAGCGCTCTCTCCGGCGATACCATGACGGACGTTCACCCACTTGTCGGTAGCCCGCTTTTCCTCCGAAAAGCCTTATTGACGGCAGGTTGTCGGAGGCGACTTCCGAGGCGATTGTCGCAAGCCCGAGTATGTCGCGGCAATATTCCCCGACAAGTTCGAGGGCTCGGGTGGCGATTCCCCGGCTGCGCCATTGCGGCGCGACCATAATTCCCACCATAGCCCGGGAATTGACGGGGTCGATGTCATAGAGGTCGATTATCCCGCAGGGGATGGGGGAGGACTGGGAATTTTGGGAATTTTGGGAATTTTGGGAAGATTGGGAGGATTGGGAAGATTGCGGGATTGCATTGTCGGGAGCTGTTGCAAGCTCGATGATTAGCCTGAGTTGGCCGGCGGCGAAAGGGTTCGCGTCATAATCGGTGGCATATTCCCAAAGCTGATGTCTTGACAGCGGCGCACGGGTTCCCCCGAAAGGCCACATATCCCGGTCATTCTCCCAGATATACAGCCTGTCAACATCCTCCGGCTCCAACGCCCGCAGCCTTACCTCTCCTCTCTCCATTCTTTTATATTAGATGTTCATTAATCAACCTTGTAGGGACGCGCCGTGGCGCGTCCGCGTCATCGAATGTAATTTCTCACAACCGATACCGGTTTGCAAAAATACAGTTTTTTATTATATTTGATGTAGTCTTGGGCTAATAATTTGACTACAAGGTTGTTTTTGAGAATTCGCGTGAGGATGGGCAATGGATAAGAAATTGGTAGTGTGTTTGGTTACGCTATATTTCTCACGCTTTCAAATAACTCTTTTACTTTGATGCAAAGTTAGCATTTATTTTTGGATTACGCCTCATTTCGGGGCGTAATTCTCTTTTATATTGTCTTTTCCGCGTCGCAGAAGCGACTATGCTTCAATAAGAAAGATACAAAATAAGGATACCATCATATCGAGGCGGAGTTTCCATAACCACAGGCAAAGGTAGTCCGTGTTCTTATCAGCCATGCAAGGTCTGGCCCTTCGGGTTTCGTGGAAAAATCTTCCGCGCCCCGAGGGGCTTGCGGTATTTTTCCCGAAAACCTTGCACGGCTGGAACACGACCTTTTAAGCCTGTAGTTATGGGAACTCCGGCCCCATAAGCCGGAATAACAAAAAACAAGATGGTATATGTCAGAAGCAACAAAGAACAAGTACACCCTTGAAACCCTACACCCGTTGAATGTCTCATACGACAGGGACCATATCCTCAGACAGCAGGATGTGGATATGGTGAACAGGTTCGTTGAAGTCATTGAAGGCTCACGCTCAAACCTCACGCCTAAGGTCGGAGACAGGATGCGTCATGTTGACCGGGAAGGAGATTTCTACGGATACGCACTGCTTGAAAATCTCAGAGTTGACGGAATGTCGGTGTGCCTTGCACCATATGTGCCGTTTGTAGGTATCGGCGATCCTGATATATGGCTAAGCGTCAGTGGAGGTCCGTTCACAAGCATCAATCCGTCTGAAATGAAATTCATCGGATGGGAGGACGGGGTATTCAGCGCATGGGGACATTGCGGACCGTGTGCCAACGGAAGCGTGAGATTCATGGCGAAAGTTGCCAAATGGGAATACATTGCTCCGGAACCCCTTTATGGAGATTTCACCACCGAGACATGGCGCAAACTGTATGTCCGCATCAATGATAACCCTGAATCTCGCTACCGGTATGTCGCCGACGGAACAGCCTTCCGTGACGATGCCGACTTTGACAGGTTCAAGAAGAACTATGAAGCGACAGTATTCAATCATTCAGATTCCATGCTGGTTGTATGGTGCTTCCGGGATAAGACCGAGTTCCTACAGGAAGATGAATGGAACAGACTTGATTTGCCCATGCAGGAGCGGATGTACAATGGACAACTCGTGAAAGTCAAGATCAAAAAAGACATGGAGCGTCATGTCACCACATTCTACCGCATAGAACTACCACCGATAACTTACTAAAACCATACAATATGCAGACATCAACAGCAACACATGCAGGCGGCAAAGCCGACCTGCTTTCCGGTATTCTGGGAGTGGAAATCCGGAACGAGGAGAAGATAACGGCTCAGGACAGGCTCTTTTGCGAAAAGCAGCAGGAAATGCTGTACAATGCGCTCGAACAGATAGACCAATGGTACGGAATCTTCACAAAAGAGGCCGAGAAATACCGTGAAAGCCACAGGATAAGCTACAAGGAGAACGGCGAAATCAGACACCCTTACTCAACAGCCGATTCCGAGTATAAGGACTATACCGTCCACACGTTCAAGCCATTCAAGGCCATCAACGAACTTGTATCCTCAAATCTTAACGCCAACAAAGGATTTGCCCAAAGGATAATCGGATATTTCAACCGCACATACAATGTGTCGGTACCGGTTCCCGAAATAAACGGGAACACTCTTAAAATGGGTTCTCGTCCGCATTACATGACGTATGTGGATGCTGTAATAGAGCATCTCGGAGGACGCAGTTTCCGAAAGACCGCCGAGGAGGAACTCATCAAACGCTTCCACCAACTTGTGAAGCCAAACCGATGGAGCAAGGTCAAGCCGGAACTGAAAGGCGACAAGATTTCATTTCCTAACATCATTGCCTTCGATAGTTTCTATTACGAATACAAGCGCACAAACCATGTGCATTACAACGATTGCGAGAAGATATCAACTCTCTGCGAAGGAATCGCTTTCGGTTCAGATGATGTGCTGTGAGGAGACTCCAAAATGGTTATACGCCTGAATCAGGATAATGTGGATATATCAGGCTGGTATGACCTCACAACGGTCAACGCTACCGGAATTAAGTTCTTCCGTAACGGGCGCGTGGATGTCAGATTCAAAAATAGAGAGGCGGCAAGCCTGTGTTTCAACCGTCTCCGCCTTGACGAACTGCGTTTACAGGAGGAGTAGACAATCATAACAGAGAACAGACAGCAGGAAGCACGGATATCGGCAACGGTGTCCGTGCTTCCCCATTTAGAACCATATCCCAAGACGATCATGTACGCCATCATACCCCAACAGATTCCCCCGGACAAGCGGGAGGAGATAAACGAGAAGATACTCTTCTGCATAGATTCCAGCAAGGACACCATACCGGCGGAGAGTATCTACAACTGCTATACCGGTATCGGAGGGCTGCATAACCTGCGGCGTAGCGACTACAACAGCTACAACGAGTATGCCGAGGCAAAGCGGGAGTTCGAGATGGGCCAGTTCTTCACGCCCCATGAGATATGCCGCGACATGGTGGATATGCTTTCCCCCCAACCGTCGGAAATGATACTTGATATGTGCTGCGGCATGGGAAACTTTTTCAACCACCTGCCGAACCAGCGTAACGCGCACGGCTTCGACATAGATCCCAAGGCGGTTGCGGTGGCAAGACATCTTTATCCGGATGCAAATATTAGGCAATGCGACATTCAGCAGTTCACACCGGAGAGCCGGTATGACGTGATAATCGGCAATCCCCCTTTCAACCTCAAATTCGGTATCAAAGTATCGCAGGTCTACTATATAGACAAGGCATACGATGCGTTGAATCCGGCCGGGATACTTATGCTGATTGTCCCCGCCTCATTCCTGCAAAGCGAGTTCTGGGAGAAATCGAAGGTCAGGGCCGTAAACGCGCAGTTCTCGTTCATCGGACAGACCCTGCTTGACCCTGACGCCTTCGCATCGCTCGGAGTCCGCAATTTCGGTACTAAAATAATGGTTTTCCTGCGTCACTCCCGACACATTGACATGCAGCCTTACAACGCTGACGATTTTGTGAGCGCGGAAGAACTGAAACAGCGCATAACTGACGCACGGGCGATGAAAGCCAGGCTCAAACTGCCGCTTATGCAGGAGGCTAACGCCGTAAGCCGCGAAGAGCTTGAACGGTTCGAGTATAGGCTCGCCAAATACATGTACGAGCTGAAAGCCCATAAGAGGTTGAACCGACACATAGACAAGGCATTGGAACTTGTCGCTAAATTCCGCAATCAGAAACCACCGGAGAACTGTACTCAAGCCGAGCGTGACGAATGGGAACGAAAGAAACTTACTCCGAACAAGGTGCTGTCAGTCATACGACGATATATCCGTAACCAGGACACCATACGCCGCAAGGAAATAGCGCTCGTAAAGACATCCTACGGATTCAAGCTCAAGGCATACGCGCCACGTCTTCTTGACAAGGACGGTCACAATGCCGCAGGCATCAACGACCTGATACTGAAACGTGCGGAACTACCTATGCCGGAAAAACCGACAGAGGCAAACTTACGCCAACATAAGGCCGCATTACGGCTGATACGCAAAAAGCGGCACAGATATATTCTTCAGAGCCGGACATTCGACAGCATGGAACCGCTGCCGGAACTGGCCGAATATCTTGACAGGGCGACGTTCGTGAACAAGGACATGGATGTGTGCGAGTTCACAAATCTGCAAAAGCATGACCTTAACCTCGTGTTGCAGAAACGTTACGCCCTGCTCAACTGGCAGCAGGGATCTGGCAAGACAGCGGCAGTTTATCAGAGGGCTAAGTATCTGCTGAAATTCAACAAGGTACGCAATGTCATCGTCCTTTCCCCGGCAATCGCCACAAACATGACATGGGAGCCGTTTCTGAGAAACAACCGCGAGCCATACAGATTGCTACGGAGCTATACCGACTTTGAGAATATTCCAGCCGGGACATTCCTGATAGTATCCACCTCCATGCTCTGCAAGCTGAAACGCTATCTCATGAAGTTCATCAAGCTGTCGGCACGGAGGCTGTGCCTCGTGTTTGACGAATCGGATGAGATTACCAATCCCGTATCGCAGAGGACAAGATACATACTCGCCATATTCCGCAGGGTGAAATACAAGATCCTTGACACCGGCACCACTACCCGGAACAACATAACGGAACTTTACAGCCAGTTCGAGTTGCTGTATAACAATTCGGTCAACATGACCTGTTGGAGTCCACGGGTATATAAACAGAACCGCGATAAGGAGATTGAGAGCGATTCCAACGACCATTATGGAGAACCGTTCCCTGCTTTCAGGGGACATGGGCTCTTCAAGTCGTGCCATTGTCCGGGAAAAGCGACAGTGTTCGGGATTGAGAAGCAGAATCAAGACATATATAACAAGGACGCGCTTTTCGAGCTTATAGGCAAGACCATCATCACGCGCAAGTTCAGGGATTTCGCCGGCGAGAAATATGATGTCAGGACTCAGACGGTCATACCTTCTCCCGGAGAGCGAGAAGTCTACCGTGTGATAATAGAGGAATTCTGCCGTATATGCGAGCTTTATTACAACAATACGGGCGATGCGAAGAAGGACGCGGGGCTTCGACTCATGCGCCAGATCAAGCTGCTGATAAAAGCCTGCTCGGTCCCGCATCTTATCGAGGGTTATTATGGTGATGAATACCCAAGTAAGGTCCATCACATAGGCCGGATGATACGCCGGACAAAAGGTAAGGTCGCGGTGGGCTGCACATCGCTGTCCGCGTATGAGATGTATGCCGGGTACATAAGGGAGTATTTTCCGGACAGACCAGTGTTCACAGTGACCGGAGCCATACCGTTCAAGAAACGGCAGGCCATCGTCAGCGAGTTCGACTCCACAATCAACGGAGTCCTCGTATGCACGCAGCAGTCTTTGAGCAGCTCGGTCAACATCCCGTCTTGCAACCAGATAATACTGGAATCCCTGCAATGGAACATCCCTAAGATGGAGCAGTTCTATTTCCGCTTCATACGTCTCGACTCAAAAGACAAAAAGAAGGTGCATTTCGTGACATACGAGGATTCCGTGGAGCAGAACCTGATGGCGTTGGTGCTCACCAAGGAGCGTCTGAACGAGTTCATCAAGTGCGGTGAGGTCAAGGAGCAGGCGGAGATATTCAACGAGTTCGACATATCCATGTCGGTGATCGACAGCCTGCTAAGGCGTGAGACAGATGCCGAAGGTAAAGTGAGGATAAGCTGGGGACGCCAGCTGGTAACGTGATAATCAAAGGAATTATGAAAACATGCAATCCGTGGCATCCATTCCCACAGGCAAAGGTAGGCCGTGTCCCCGTCGGCAGTGCAAGGTCGGGCCGCAAGCGGTTTACGGGAAAATCATCCTCGCCGGAGGCTCCGGTATTTTCCCGTAAAACCCTGCACAGCTGGGACACGCACCTTTTGACGCCTGTGGAATGGAACCCACGGGTTCCACGAAACACAATTATAAAAATGGAAAGAATGAATCTCAACGAGGCTGAACTGACGGTAACGACGCAGTACATGATAGACATATCCCAAAGGACTGACTATAACATGACGCTGAGCGATTACGGCGACATGCAGGAATTCCTGTGCTGTTGCTCAGAATTGTTCCCGCAGGAACGGCATCCGCAATACAGATATGTGGCATGGGACAACATACCGTCCATATTGATAAACCGTGAATGGCTGTGTTCCAATTTCTTCGACATAAGGGATGCTTTCGACCAGCTTGATAATGAGGATATGGAGGATTTCGAGAGATGGTGCGCCAGATACGGTTATGATCTGAGAACTGACAATCCGCACCTGCTTGTGGCACATTACAGGAACATGTACGGTGACAATGTGAGCTACAACGCCGGGTGTTATCTGCCGGATACGGATAACGAAAGCAGTTCTTATATCTGTTACCCCGAAGGCTGGTTCGATCAAAACCTGCTGAGGCAGGAGATATTCGGTGACAATTACGATTAAAGACGAGGAATTATGAGAATCAACCATCTGTCACCGCTGTATCCGACCGACCCGCGCGTGCACTGTGCCTATTCGGAGATACTCAACATCGTCCTGCTCTCACGGCATATCATGGATGTCAGCAGGATGCTTATCGAGAGGAATGTCGGGCACGAGTACGGTTCGCTGTCGGGGCATTTCCACTGGTCGTTCAGGAACGACTGCTTCACACTGTGGCAAAGGACCGGATACAACCACCACACCTGTTTCCCTCAAAGGGTTATAGCCGTGCATTTCGGAACCATCGCCGCAAAGGACAAGGAGATAGACAATGTATCATTAAACTGAAAAAATTTATATGAAAAATGTGACGATATCCAACCGCGAGATAGCGACTATGGCTTTCGACAGGCTGTGTAAGGAAAACAAAACGGATGCCGCTATAAGGCTCGCCCACGCGATGCTGCACTCTCAATCGATATGCCTCGGACTGGGCGATATGGAATGGGATATAGACCTCACCATCCAGAAATGCGGTGGTGAACCAAGGACAAACTACTGCGGATATTCGGCACGCTTCCATTTCTCTCGGGAAACGGAGATGTCGGAACACAGATACCGCAGCATAAGAAATGAAATATACGGTGAATGATATGGAAAAAGAAAACAAAGGACTGACAATGGATTTCATCAGATCCGTAATGGAAGATTCATATACCCTTGTATGGGTCAACTATGATGACAATCTAAACGAGAACCTTGATGTCATAGAGACTTGCATGAAAGAAAAAAGTGCTATGGCTCTATATGACAAGACCGATGACTGGTATCGGGATGCCATCTGGCACGGTGTCAGTCAGATTTTGGAGGATATCAAGTCAAGTTGTATCGACGAAGGCTTTGACGAGGATGCTGTGGAAGAATTCATGGATGACAACCGGGATGATATGGTGAACATTATCTACGAGCGTGACGATTCGGACGCACTCGGAGACCTGTTGAAGAATACGGATGACATTCCTGTTCGGGTCGAGATGCTTTCCAACTATGACTGTATCAACTCGCATTGGCTGGAATCGCAGGGCGGATATGTCTATCCCGACTCGTATTTCGGCGATATGGTGGATGCCCTTAACCTCAATCCGGCCAAGGTAAAAAGGTTCCTGGCTGAGAAAGGGATTTCCGTTTATGGCAGGTGCCATTACCGGAAGTCACGTGACGGAAAGGAACTGGTGTCATACGAGGATTTCCACCGTGAACTTGTAAACTCATGTTGCGGGGCCAATCTGCTGACCTATATCGGAAAGATAAACCTCAAGGAACTTTATGAGTCAGGTTTCTCGGTGGCAAAGGTTACAATTCCGAAAGACAACTATTGCGGCATATTCAGCTCGATGTATGGCGGCGGAAGCGTGCTTGATATGAAACTGCGAGAGGATGTAACCCTTGAACTGAAAATCGAGGATTACCACGGATATCGCCTGATGATAGACACCCCACGAAAGAAATATGACTATTCAATAGGACAAGTGTACGGTGTAAGCGACTCTTTCTTCGGTGAGACAGTGAAACTTACGCCAGTCAATCAGGAAACAGCATAACAAACTAAATATTTACCACATGAAAGATTTCAGTAAACAGCTTGAAAATCTCCGTAAGGAGATTACCGAGGCGATTATAGTATTGCTTCGCAGACACGGACTGACGGAATTGGAATTCCCGGATTCCGACACAATACCCAACGCGCCGGATGCCGTATATGTCATATTTTTTGACGATGACGGAGACCCGTTCGAGTGCATCATCACAAAAGTTTCGGTAATGGGTAACTCTCTATACCTGACCGCCAGAGAAAAGCATGACGGATACATATTCCGGACCGAGAGCCGATTTGACCTCTCGGTTCGCAGCCCTATATGGCTCAACGAAATCCTGCTTGCGGCGCAGACACTGCTTGAACCCGAAAATGAACCCTTAAAAACATAAACACTATGGCAACAGACATGAACAAGCATATATGGGAGGGCTGGACTGTAGGAATGTTCATTTCCGAACTTGCCCCCATTGTGGAGATGATAATGACTGGACAAAGCTGGCGGAGACCTTTCACCTCCAAGGCGGAACTTGCCGACTGGTGCAGGGAGAATCAGCCTTTCTACAAGAAACGTATCCCGGCAGTGAATAATCATTTCGCAAAAATGTACAACCTCAAATGACATGGATATGGATACATCAGAAAAGAATACGCTGATAGTTTGTGAAGTATGTGGCTCATCAAATATCCAGGAAATGGGATGGGTCGATCCAAATACAAATACAATTGTCAGCTATGCGGATATGGGAATGTCAGGAAGATGGTGTGACGGATGCAATGCGCATACCTCTTTCTGCTCCTTGTCTGATTATAATAAGAAACGCATCTTGAACACTTAAAACACCGGATATATGGATTTAATAGAACTGATTACTATAACATGCTCCTGCGACAGACAGACCGCACAGGAATATCTCGAAGCCGAGGTACGGCATCTTCAGGAATTGCAGGAACTTAACGACCTGCGTGAAGATGACCTGCATATGGCTTGCAGCAATCTTGGCATAGAAGACGACTATGTGGAGTATTTCATCAACCGCGTGGCTATGGCCTGACGCACAAAACTTAACGATATGACCTACTTTCAGAACATCAGCAGCCTGGCGGATCTTAAAAAGAAGTACCGCCGGCTCGCAATCGACAACCATCCCGACAAGGGTGGCAGCACTGAAACAATGCAGCGCATCAACTCCGAGTTTGAGAAACTGTTTGCAGTATGGAAGGATATCCCCGTATCGCCGACATCGGACATTAACGGTTACGAGAACGACTATGGCGGAGCATCCGCCGGGGAATACACCCGCTATGTCTACAACGAATACCGGTGGCGAGGCAGCAACTACAATGGACAATCTTCACGGGAGATTGTGGAGATAATACGTAGTTGGCTCAAGGAGACCTATCCGAAATACAAGTTCTCGGTAAGGCGTGACAGATACAGCTCAATCGATGTGACACTGATGAGTGCTGATTTCGAAGCGTTCACCAAAGAGTCGGGATACATACATCACTCTGTCAACCACTATTGGATAGAGAATGAGAAAGGATTGACAGACCGTGCGCGTGAGGTAATGACCAACGTCAGGGATTTCGTGATGTCGTACAATTATGACAACAGCGACCCGATGACTGACTACTTCTGCACCAACTTCTATCTGACTCTCGGTATCGGCAAATGGAGCAATCCTTATAAGGTCGTGCTTCCGAAACTCGGCATGAAAGGCCCGAAACCAAAGACATTCAGGCATCCCGAAGGTGCGGCGCACAAGGCTATCCGGCAGGCTCTTGAAAAAGGCCGTTTCGACTTTATAGAGAGCCGGCGGCATTCCGGGTACAAGGTATATGGCTCAGATCACTACGGCTCAAAGGGCGAACATTACTTCTGGCCGAAACAGTATTCAAGTGCCAAGTCAGCACAGAAACGCATCGACAAACTTGAAAAGGCAGGCATAATCTGCAAGCTGACCGGCTATAACGGCGGCTGTATCCGCTTCATCGGCTATACTCCCGAAACGGAACGTATGCTCCGACAGGAAGAGCAGGAATACAACGAAGCCCGCGAGAAATGGGAGTTGGAGAACGGTCCTCTATGTCCGGCTTCGGCATAACGAAACAATGAGGATTTCTGCTTTTTATGGGAATCATCAAAAACCTAAAAATTCTTATGGCACAGGAGAACATGGGCGACTGGATGGAATATGCCCGCGAATATGCGAAAGCCCAACGGGAGATGAAAATCGAAAAATGGGTCTGTATCACCATCGAATACCGGACGAAGGAACGGCAACGGGTTGTTTTGTTCCGCTATGACCTCCCGCGTGATGTATATGAGCGGCGCCAATGGGTTGTCAGATGGCGCCATGCCCGACTCCTGTGCCAATATCCCAAAGAGAACGTTCAGACATATTTCTCATATTATGACAGGCGCACCGGTTTAAGTATGGATTTCAGCTCTGCCCTCTCCAGACTGTCTGCGGCGAAGGCCCAAATCACAATAGCCCGACGCAAGGAACAGGAATATCTTGAATACCAGCGGCAGAACAATATGTTCTTCAATGAGGCGGAAGATGAAACGCTTGCAAAATTTCGCCGGAAACTGCAATTCAAGATCGAAAAATATGCCGAACTTGAAAAAGAGGTTATGCTATCGGTGCAAAATGTTAGGCTACAATGAATCCAAGATCATTTCCGGGGATGATTCCATCTTGGAAAAAGCAAACAATTTCATACCGAGGTCTTTTATTGAGGCTCCTATGTGGTAGAGGGTGTCATCAATTACCATAAAACGGTCATGAATACGTTGAGCCTGTCTGACATCAATTGGAGCGTATTGGTAATTATGCCGTTCTATATCAAGTTGCAACTGGTGGTTTATCCGCTTGGTATAGATTGTAGCCAAAACTCCACGACTTCGTTTGTCAAGAAGCGTCAATACCGTTTCATCAACGTAATTGTCAATTAGGACAATGCGTTTCTTTGCCCGCTTCACAAGGTCGCATACAAACCCATAAGCATCGGGACAATCATTAGCAATTTTTTTGTAAGCAAATCTACAGTTAAATACTGTCGATTTCTAAGATGTTAATAACTCCATATTGAAAATAATCTAATTTGATTCGAATGAATGATTTCAGAACAAGAAGATACCTCTTTTGGTTTATAAATTCTTTATATGGGAAAATATTATCACTTTTAAGGAAATTAATTTGGCTATTCGGGAAATTATATCTAACTTTGCGGAAACAAAATTAAGACAATCCGATGGCTCAAATATTTAGTATAATTCAATCTTTGTGTCGCTCGGCAATAGCATGCGACCGCGAACTTGTTCTACATCAAATAGAACGGCTGTATGATGCATATAAACTGTCTGGAGACGATAAGGCGGCCGCATCGTTAAAGTCAATTTTATCTAATGCGATAAAAAAGCAAGAAATTTTTTCTTCTCAGTTATCTGTATCAAAAGCACTTGGCGGAGAAAACTTATTGCCTTCAACGCCTATACCAGTCGATAAAGAAACATCTGCACCAATTTTAGAAGTAATATTTCCTGTTGATACTGCTATTTCGGAACCATTTTTTAATGAGAAAATCAAGGATGCAGTAGATTCAATTATAATTGAATGGAAAAACTATGGTGTGCTTTTAGAAATGAATGCCACCCCTTCTCGATCATGTCTAATATATGGAGAACCCGGCACAGGAAAGACCCATCTTGCAAAATGGATGGCAAAAGAAATTCAGTTGCCGATAGTGCTGGCAAAATTAGAAAGCATTGTATCTTCATTTTTAGGAACAAGTTCCCGTAATATAAGCAATTTGTTTAAATTTGCTAATAGATATAATTGTGTCTTGCTGTTGGATGAGTTTGATGCAATTGCAAAACTTCGTAACGACCCTCAAGAAGTAGGTGAGGTTAAACGAATAGTAAATACTTTATTACAGTGTCTTGACGAAAGGGATTCTATCGGTTTTACAATAGGAATAACAAATCATGAACAATTATTAGATCCTGCTATTTGGCGGCGATTTGATGTACAAATTGATATTCCTAAACCATCAAATAAAGTAATTAGAGAATTGTTAAATGCATTTTTACCGCCTTTGACATTTTCAGAATCAGAGTTGAAATTTATGACATGGTGCCTTGCAGATTCTACAGGTGCTGATGTTGAAAAATGGGTTAATTGGCTTAAACGGATGAAAATCATCAATGAATATAAACATGAGAATCTTATTTCATTGATGAAACGTTACATATTACTCAATACAGGTCGCATTAGTAAAAATGTAAAGAAAGCATTAGATGGACCAAATGAAATTTTATATGAAGTATTGACTGGTCCAGATGTGGAATTTAAGAAAAAAGATATAGCATCAATTCTTAATATAACCCCATCATCTTTAAGTAAACAAATGTCAAAATTTAAAAACGTCTAAATATGGCAAAAGGACCAGTTCAGGTGGTGCTAAATAGTGAGTCGTATATCTCTATGGTTCCACAACAACGTCTCCCTATGGGGAATAAAGATTTCTATGCGAATAATAATCAATTGTTCGTTGAACATAAGCGTAACATCATCTCTCAATTAGATGAAATTGCTGTTGCTCAAATGGAGAATCCTTATTCCAAAGTTAATTACATTAAAGTTAGAATGATACATAAGGCTTTAGCAAAAAGCCATCGTCCGACAGGAAAACTTTTTACGCCTCAAAATTATTGTAAATTGATTGGTGGAGTTCATCGTGGTGAAATGATATTTGAGGTTACACCTCAATCAATAGCAGAGTTAAAGCATGATATAGAAATCCATGTTGAGGATGAACCTATTCTTAAACTCAACAAAAAAACTCAGGAGATGGAGGTGGCTCCATCGGATTGGAGATGTGAACTGGGAGCCATTGAGAGTGTATCCATATATTCTTCTGAAGATAAAATTGGTTTTACATTAGCAGAAGCTATAAACCAATTAGAAAACTCAAATGGTTGTTTCTACATCGAGCTATTTGAGATGCCGCTTCGTGAACAACTATGGGATACTTTAAATGCTGATAAATTGCAATTATATAATTCTTTGAAGGAAGGATTAGGTTCTATACCTGGTGTGAAAATTTATAAATCAGCAATCAGGGGTAGTTCCAATCTTCTTATTATGAGAATAGATAATACATCTGCCAGCAGTGTTTCATTTCATAATAGGGTAAAAAATCCGGTACATTCTGTATTACCTTCGATTTCACAAGATCAAGATAAATACAAACAGGTATTTGATTTATTGACCCATCACCCCCTTGTTCGCAGAGTGTCAGCTGTCCCCTCTCTATTAAATATCCCCCAACCTTCTTTTCGGATAGATAGTACAGAGTTAGGAGAGATTCCATTTCCGAACAAAGACGGAGAATATCCTATAGTTGCAGTTGTTGATAATGGCATTTCACCTATTTTCGCTGATTGGACTATTGCCACATGGGATAATATCCCCCAATTTATGCGTGATAAAAACCATGGCTCATTTATATCAGGATTACTCATTAATGGAGCAACCTGGAATCCCACCATTTGTTTGGAACAAAATGGTTGTAAAGTCATAGATTTGTGTATGTTACCTGCACCAGGATATTTTAATCGAGTTTATAATCATGGAATTGACACATTTATAGAGGAATTGGAAACAGCTGTTTCTGATATTGCGGCAAGCACACATGTACGAATATTCAATCTAAGCATGAACATACAATGCACAAGATTAAACACAGAGTATGGTCCTCTGGCTCAAGCTTTAGATCGGATTGCAGAGAAGAATGACATTATTTTTGTAATATCTGCAGGAAATTTGCAATGCCCTCGTTCGGAATGGCTTCCTGAGCATAAAGACAATGTTCTTAAAATTAATGGCAGAAAAGATGATATTGTTTATTGCCCCGCAGAAAGCATTCGTAATCTAAGTGTTGGCGCACTAAATCCAGACGGAGATGGATTAGCATCATATTCATGTAAAGGGAAAGGCTCTACATTTGGAATTAAACCGGATTTTGTACATAAAAGTGGTTGTGGAGTTCAAGATAGTATTCGGGGGCATGGATTGTTTTCTGTCAACAAGGATGGTCTCCTTCATTCTGCTGCTGGAACCAGCTTTTCCGCTCCTCTTGTTGCCAAAACAATGGCTGTTGTGGAAAAATCCATTTCTGGGCATATTTCAAGAGAAACGTTAATGGCTCTTATGGTTCATAATGCAGAAATTCCAGAAGCTTTCAAAGCCAAAGAATATAAGGGCATCTTAGACGAATTGATAGGGTATGGACTGCCAACTACCGCCGATAACATCCTCAACGGAGACGAACATTCAATTACTCTCGTCTTCGCCGGTAGAATCAAAAGTAAGCAAATTTTATCTTTCCGATTTGCTTGGCCAATTTCACTAATAAAAAATAATAAATGTACTGGTTCTGTAAGAGTCACTCTTGTAAGTACACCAGCCATTGATTACAGTTTTGGCGATGAAATGATTAGAGAAAATATTAGCGTATCTTTAAGACAAATTCAGGAAGATGGTAATAAAAGAGGAATGCTCAAGTCAAAATACCAAGATGATAAGTCCTCTAATGGTCATATGTATGAGTGGCAACTTATTGAAAGTGAACAAAAATGGAATCCAATAAAGGTATATGAAAAAGATTTCCCTCGTGGAACAGAGAACAAAGGAGCTTGGTTCTTGGAGGTTGAATACCAATCCAGGGATGGAAATTTACACTCTTTGGACGGAGTCCCATTTACTGTAATTATGACTATTGCAGATCCCCAACACATAGCACCAGTCTATAATGAGATGCGCCAAAATGTAATTGCAGAGGGTGCTCAGATTGCTGATATTCAAAATGCTGTCACAATTACACAACGAGTTTAATAAAACGATATTTCAAAGCATCTAAATATATACAATTACCCCGCTTCATTTGACCTGTACCTCAACTTCTGGAGTGCAGGTCAAATTATGTGTAGCAGGGGTAATTGTAATGCAGTTTAAGTTATTATTCTAATTAATGTATGTAAAACAGCGCGAACTCGGTCTTGCGGCGTTTCAGCAGACCGGCGTGGCGTCTGCCCTTGTATCGGCAATAGCTGATATACTCCTGATAGATGTCGCGGTTACCAGCCTCTAATTTGCGGATAAGGGTGCTTTTCGGTATCCTGCCGGAACCCAGCAGCCTGTATTCACCCACATTGTACGAGAGTACCGCAAGGAGCAGGGCGTCTTTCCCGAAGCGACGGAATGTTGAGCAACGTTTTATAAGGTCAGCCCTCAGCAGCGAGTCGGCCTGCGCTTTCGTCAGATTGCAGGTGAGCTTCTCTCCAGGAAGAAGTTTATGGCCGTAACCTATATACGGGTGATGCCTGGCATAGTGCCATCCCTCAAAGCTCTTTATGCAGGCCACAGCCCTGTCAAAGAGCGAAGCCGGTATCATCAGTCTGTCCGGTGGCGGCTCCCCGCCACCCTGTGCCGCCAGCCCGGAATAACCGAGACTGACGGACAGGATAATAAGAATCATTCGTACTACCATAGGCACACCTTACTTTTTAGGTTCCACTCCCGGAACCACCGGACGGACGATTATAGAATCCACGGGAAAGCGTATTCCGGGGATGAGACCACCGCCATCATCACCGCTGTCACCGTCGTCATCATCCTTATTCTCGTTGTTGAACGAGAAGGTCAGCATGAACATCTGGTCGTCGTTATCCTCAAAGTAAAGGTCTATCTTCTGCTGGTCGGCACACTCAGAGGTATAGTAAAGACGGAACACCTCGCGGTCAAGCGGGTAACGGTCGTTGGGCCTCAGCACCATTCCGTCATCCATTCGCAGAGTGCCTTTGCCATCCGGCTGGAAATAGCGCACGGTGTATCTGGCATCCGAGAAACGCCCCTCGCGTTTGAGCTGGCAACGGATTTCAGCGGTCTCTCCCTGTGTCAGACGTGTCGGTACGGGCATGGTTTCCACCGTGAACGGATAAGTACCGTCCACATCTATGTCATCCTCGCATGAGGAAAGCGACAGAGCGGCGAAAATGCAGCCGCAGAGCGTAATAAGGAAATGTATCTTCTTCATGTCCATTCTTGTTTTGATTTTAATTGATGATGAATTTCACGCCCACCCCGAACTGGGTGGCGAATATGCTGACAGATCCGCCACAGAGGACACGCTCACGGATGCCGGCAAGCAGGACTATCCGGTCGGTAAGGTAGCATTCCGCCTCCAGCGTCACGGCACCGCCGTATATGAAAGCGTTCTTTGCCATAAGCCGTGAGCCGTCAGACAGGAGTCTCTTGCCCCAGTTCACCGACTCATATCCGGAAAGA
>URLF01000033.1 GCA_900548705.1 uncultured Porphyromonadaceae bacterium
AACGGAATCAGCCCTAATTTTCAGTTGACCTCAAAAGTTTAGCGGACAGTAATAATTTCATATCAGATAATGGACCGTAATGGATGCGATTCCGCCATAAAACGGCAGTCCGTTGTGTCAACCCTCACCGACAGAATCACGGAGGTTTCCCCAACAATTCCGACAGAGGTATGTCGGTTTACCCAAACGATTATGACAGAATTATGGTCGTTCCTTCGAATAATTCCGACAGGGTCATGATGGTCTCCCCAAACGATTCCAACAGAGCCATGTTGGTTTTCCCCTACGATTCCGAAGGAATCATTTGTCTGAATAGCCGGGGGTTGGCGCGAGGTGAGGCCGGTAGGCCGAACCGATGCGGTAACCCCCGGTAATAGGAGAATACGACGGATTCCGGAGGAATCTTTTTTGATATTACCGGTTTTGTTGAATATCATAAAAGATTCCTCCGGAATCCCATCTTTGACGAAACGCAACCGTGGGTTACCGCTTCGTGCAGCCCCACAAGGGGACTTTGCACTCGCGCCAACCCACGGCTATTCAGACAAATGATTCCTTCGGAATCGTCCGATGGACCCCAGCTTTATACAATTATTGGATGATGGAATACTGGATTATGAAAAAGTCGGTGTGTCTACATTGTAGGCACACCGACTTGACTATAACGTGAAACGGGAATTATTCGTAGATAAGCTCTACATCGTCGAGATACATTACGGAGGGACCGCCGGTGAAGTAGTCACCCATCTTGGAGGCGGAAGCCACCATCACGATGTTAGACGGACGTACATCAGTGCGCTTGTAGTCGATGGGGATTACCACCTCTACAAGGCCGTCTCCGGAAGTTGCCTCGGTGAACACATGCTCGCCGTAAGCGATTACCTGATCACCATCTTTCTTAAAGAGAGTGCGCTCGGATGACTTTGTCTTCACGACTACAGGCCATGCCTCTCCGTTATAAGCGGTTTTTGTTCCATCCACGAGAGCTACATAGATGATACCTTTGTCCATATCACCTGTGACTACGCCGTCAGGATTGGCATTGTCGACATCGGTTACAGCGGCAGGGGTGTATTTGACCCATACACGCAGAGCTTTCGGACGGGCTGTGAAGCTGCGTCCCCAGCCAAGCACACCATCGGTACCATCTGTCTTCAGGTATTTACCGATAAAGATGTTTCCGGCAGCGAATTTACCAACAGGTTTGCCGAACAGCGTGATACCGACAAACTGGCTGCAGAGTTTCGCTGAATAATTTCCGGAATGATGGAGGTCTTCGGCTTTCTCGGTGATGTTTTTATCCATCGTGATAGAACCGTGGTTACCGCTGTCCCAGTAGAAATCAGAGGGTGACACACCCGGAATCAGGACATTCTTCTCGTTGGGGTCGGTACACCAGTCCTCGAAGCTTGCGTTGGGAAGCTGAGGCTCACCCTCGGTGGTGAACTGCTGGATGGCGGTTGACTCGAAGCCGTCGCAATAAGCGGCTACCTCATATGTGGTAGCGGGCTCAAGTCCGGTCAGACCTACGGTATAGCTGTTGCCTTCGGTAACCTCAGCGGGAACTTTTGTCCACTGCTGAGTGCCTTTCTTGCGGTACATGATACCGCATCCCTCGGCATCCTCGCGGAGGATGTTGGCCGAAACGACTGCTGAACGGGAGGTAATGGTCAGGGCATCGGGATCGACATCCTGAATCATGACCTTGGCATTGGTCGGAATCAGACGCAGGGTGGCATTGGCCGAACGACCGTTGGCGTCAGTTGCGGTAATATTGACGGTATAGTCACCTTCGGGGAGGGAGTTAAGGAACTCCTTCTCGAAGTTGAGTTTCAGCTCTGAGAAACCGGTGTCTTCGTGGGTGGTGTAGGTGAAGTTGATACCGGCTGCTTCGAGAACAGACTTAACGCGGTCGCTCATACCGAACAGTTCGAAATCGTTTCCGCCAAGGTCGGTGATGTTGGCGAACACGTCGCCGCTCACCTCGACAGAAGTCAGCTCGGCTGCAGCTGCAATCCAGATTGAGCGACGGGGAAGCTCCCCTACAAGACCTGTGACAGCCTCGGAGAGATTGAAGCTGATACCGGAGATGGCAGGGGGAGTGGTGATTTCGAATGTGTCTTCCACTTCGATTTCACTCTCGTCCACCTCGATAGTGATCCATGCTCCACCGATTTGCTCCTCCTCCTGGTCGTTATGCTTGACGATGAGGTGGTATTCGGTGGCACGGGCGACATTCTCAAGTTTCCCTGTGTATTCAAACGGCTTGCCGGTTGAGGTCAGGGTACCGCGCAGGGTGTAGACCAGGTCTTTCGAACGGGAGTTGGTCATATAGTAACCCTTGGCCTGCTGGTCAATTTTCTCCTGGGTGAAGGTCAGCACACCGTCGCGGGTACCTGTCGATTTGTCGTGACCGACCTCCATTGTGATGTCGGTCAGAAGTTCGGCAACCTTGTCGGTATATTCGACAGATACGAGGGTGTTGGCAATCTTGCAGTTGATGTTGACCTGCACAGCCGAACCCTTTGTGATGTCGAATTCCTCTCGGCCTGTGAAATAACGGTCATCCCATGAGGCCGACACAGAGTCGCCGGTCCATGCCTCGGCCACATAATGGCCCGACAGGAGCTTGATGCCGGCGGTCGGCACCTCATCTATACCGTTGTATTTCTTGACCGCACCGGATGCGTTGGAAATCCAGATGAGTGTCTTCTTGGCAAGTTCGTCATTTGTCTGGCCCGCGCGGGTCTTGACCACAACATCAGAGTTGACTGTGGCTTTGAGCATCAGGCGGCCTTCGCCGTCGCCGTCCTCGGCGGGACGGAATGTGTCGGAGCAGGCGGAAAGCGCTGCGATCCCAAGGAGGGAGGCTCCGAAAATAAGATATTTTTTCATTGCTTTATCCTCCTTTCTTTATGATCTGAACTTGAGTTCTTTCACTTCCTGGTTGCCCTTCTGGTCAATCACGGTAAGTCTGAAAGTATGGTCGTTACCGGGATAGATATTGAGCAGGGGCACGAATGGCGCGATGTCGAAGGTGACTTCTGTCTGGCCGATTACTTCATTTCCGACAGGGAAATGGAAGGTGCCGCTGAGGGCTTCTTCAAGATTGCCGGGGTAGGCAAGGTCGAATGAAGGAGCCAGACCGATTGAGGGATCTTCAAGCACACCGGCGAGAGCATCGGAAATGATGTCAACCTTGAGGTTGGCAATGCCTTCTGAAGATGTGATGACCACTGCGGCAGGTTTGGAGCCATCCTGGGGGAACTGGGTCGCGTCATTTACTCCGTCGAGGTCGAGGGAGGAGCTGGTGAACTCAATCGACCAGTCGGAGGGATCGGGACCGGGATCAGGACCGGGGCCGGGACCTGGTTCCTCACCACCACCGAAATCTTCATCACCTGGACGGCCTGAATCATCGAGGTTGTCCTCATACCATTCATAGTCGCTCTCGATGGGGTCATCCTCAATGACAGTAGTGTCAACGATGATGCCCTGTCCGTCATTGATGATGGTGCCGAGTTCTTCGGGGGGCACTACCTCGTTGCCGGTCAGGCTGAGGGTGATTTTACGGTGCTGACCCTTGGCAACATTGTCAATGGTCTTGGTGAAGGTTTCGGTGTGACCCATAATCGAGGCTGAGAAGTCGAGACGGAGGGTCTCAAGGTCTTTAAGAGCCGCGAAATAACCTGAACGGGTTTCGGAGGGGGTGAATATCAGCGAATTGTTACCTTCTGAAGTGATTTTGACAGTTGCCAGGCTGGCGTTGTCGAGGGCGGCGATGAGCTTGTCTGTGAATTTCACAGAGACGCGGATATTGGCCAGGGTGCAGACAACGGTCTGTACTTCGGTGACCTTGTCAGCCTCGATGGTGAATGTCTGTGAACCCTCGAAGTAGGGGGCATTCCAGGCTGCGGGTTCCACCTCATGCGAACGCACTGTCACTGTGTAGTCGCCGACAGCGAAGGTGGGCAGTTCAGGCATTGTGGAGTAAGTCCAGCGGCTTACCTGCTGACCGTTTTTGTCATCAACGGTCACGATGAAGTTTGACAGGTCTACTGTCGCACGCGAGGCAGTAGTCCTTGCCTTCACGGCTGCGGGCTTTGCGCCGGCGTTGTCGTTGACGTCGGTTTCAGCGCCGTCAACCTCGACTCCGAGGTTGGCAGTGCTGAGCTGGCCACGACCATTTACCGCCGGATCCGGATTCCAGGTGTCGCACGCCGAGAACCCGGCCATTGCGGCAGCTGAAAGTAGGATGGAAAATATCTTGGTTTTCATATTTTATGGGTTGGCGTGTTGATTAATAGTTGAGTCTGATGTCGTCGATGTAGAGTGACGAGCCGGTATAACGACCATCTTTTTTTGTGAACGCAGGCTGGTTAAGCCAACTGCTATTGTTGTTGCTCTCTACATTTTCAACTCCACTTGACAGGAAGCCAATCTGCAGAGTAACACCGGCATTGCATGGAACTGCATATGCCTCTGAGAGATCAAGTTCCTTCTTGGTGTAATTAGCTACGGCGGGAAGGTTCAACGTCTTCTCTGCGAGTACGGTGCCGGAAGCATCCAATACCTTCACGAAGGCTTTGCCGAAGTCCGCAGAGTTTTTCGCGCTATATTTGTAGTAGAATTCAACGTTTTTGGGTCGATGACCATAGACAATACCATAGTCAGGAGATTGAGTTGAGGAATTATAAGCTCCAAGATACAGCTGACCGACAGTTACATGTTTGGAGTTGGTCCAGTATGCTTGAGCTGCATTGCCCTTACCCCAGCCAACAGTCTCGATTATTGCAGCGGAAGAGCCTCCGTTGACACTTCCTGTTTCTTGACGTGTCCCTGAAAAAGCACAGTAAGACATACCATCCCTGCTTGAACTGAGACTGGAATCGTTGCTACCGCCTTCAGATGTCGTGAGCTGGTTCATTGTGCCCCAGATGGCTGAAGCCGCTGATGCTCCTGGATATTCTATCCACCAATATTGAGTTTGTCCGTCAGTGCGTGACCAGGTCTCCATATCGGAGTTTTCAAGCTGGGCACCGGTTTCGGTGGTGAATGTGTAGATGCTTGAGAGGAGACCGTCACAGGTTGCGCGAACCTGGTAGGTCTTGCCGCCGGTGAGACCTTTCACGAGGAAGCGGTTGGTGGCGAGCTTGGTAGCGGTTGCGGTGCTCCATGTGTTGCCTTCATCGGCGGAAATCTCGAAGCTCACATTCTCAGGCTGCTCTGCCGAACGGGAAGCGGCACGACGTTTCGCACCGGTGGCTCCTGCCTTGTAGCGGAGGTCAAGGGCTGCCTGCCAGCCATAGATGCCGTTCTCAACAGCTGCGAGCGAGTAGGGACTTGGCTCGTGGACGACTGTGAAGTCTGCTTTCAGATTTCCGAGTGAAAGACGCATGGGGATGTCTTTATTCGATGCGGGAACGGTTGCCACCACGCGGTAGGTGTTGCCCAGACGGGCTACAAGGTCGCAGGATGTGATGGGGCAGTTGTCCCAGGTGTTGCGCTCATTCTTGGCCTGGAGGGTCAGTCCGTCGAGTGAGGTGGCATTGGTCTCAATCTCGAATGTGAGGGTGTTGTCCCACTCATAAATAGGATTGATTGCAGCCACGCTCAGGGCGGTGGTGACAGCCTCTACCGAGAAGCTTACGGGTGACTCGGCCACACGGGAATTGCGGTCGCGTACCTGGAGAGTGAATGTAGAGACGTTGTTGCCTTCTTCAAGGTATGCGATGTTTGAAAGCAGGTCGGTGAAGTCAACCATGGCCATCTTGTCAGGCTTGGATGTGCCGACCATTCTCAGGCCGAGACCCTTCATCATGGCGAGGGTGGAAGCGTCGCCGCTGACCAGGTCGATTTCCTTGGGCCATCCCTGTGATTCGAGGTAAGATGATGTGGTGGTCAGCACAAGGCCGGTGATGCCGGCCTGGGCCATTGCGGTCACCTTGGCGTTCTTGGCCGAAGGCTGTCCCTGCATCACTGTCCAGGACTCGCCGGAGGTGAAGCCGTCGGCATTGATACGGGGAGCGGGGGCATTGAGGATAGCGTCGCTGAGGTCTATCTCGACATTTTCCATGTCGGTCATGTCGTCGTAGGTCAGCACGAGGAAGCCGTCGCCGGCCTCGCCGCTATTGATGTCGAATTTAAGCACATAGCTGTGGCGGGCCTCCGCAGTGAAGCTTTTCGGCTCAAGGGTGGCTGTGGTGCCGTTCTGCTTTGTGATGGTGATGGAGGCGGTGACCTGGCCGGGGGCGAGGTAGACCGAGCGGGTCTCGCCGTCGGGGTAGGCGATTTCGTTGCCAAGCTCGGAACGCAGGGTCAGAGAGTAGGACGCGAAATAGTTGCGGAACATGTCAGACATCTCCACTCTTACCATGGAGTTGGCGAGGGTTGCTGTGACGCTGACGGGGGTGGTGCGGTTCTCCTCTACTGTCAGTGAGGAGCTGCCGTAATAGTAGGGTTTCTCGAATCCCTCAGTCTCAAGATCGCCATACCAGGCTTCGAGGGTGTATTTCCCTACTGGAACACTGACTGGGTCGCTGAATTCGGAGGCTGAAGCCCATTCGCGGGCGAAAGAGCCTGATTCTGACGTGAGTTTCAGCGACAGGTCGGAAGCTGAGACCGACTGCGCTTCGGCGCGGGAGGGGGCAGAAGCCTGCTTGTTGGAGGCGGAAGCCACGACATCTTTGTCGAGGTCCACCGAGACAAGGAGCTTGCCGTCCGTGTCGGTTGTCGGACGGTAGTCGTCGCAGGATACCAGCGAGCTTGCAAGCCCGAGGCCTCCGGCTGCGCCAAGCAGTCCGATCAGAAGTTGTTTCTTCATACCTTTATTTTATAAATACTATACTTTTTTCTCAGGTTTAGATGCCAAACGGATGTACCTTAAGATGATGAGCTTTAAATTCTATTAAGCCAAAATCGTGACAAAATTACGAAAAAAGTTTAAAACATAACCGCATAATTGTCAATTTTTTCAAAAAATGGAGACAAAAAAATGCCTGAAGGCCAAATTCGGCCCTCAGACATATGCGTTATTCGCCACAGTTTTGTATTATTGCTGCGGATTGCCGCCTTTCTCGGGGGAATGACGGAAAACGCGCGGTTTGTTGCCCGGTTTGTTTGCAGGCTTGTTACTGGTTTTGCCGTTGCGGTTCCCTTTCCTGGGCTGGCGGGGTTTCCCTTTGTCGTCGGGGCGTGAGGCCGGGCGGTCCGAGCCGGGACGCGGTGAGGACGCGGGGCGGTTCTCGGCTGCGATTTTTATTTTCAGGGTGGATTCCACGCGGGAGAAGGCGCGGCGGTCACGGGGGCCGACGAGTGTGACAGCCTCGCCGTCGGCGTTGGCGCGGGCGGTGCGACCCACGCGGTGGACGTAATCCTCGGGTTCGCGGGGAACGTCGTAATTGACCACCAGCATCACTTCGTCGATGTCGATGCCTCGGGCGAGCAGGTCAGTGGCGACAATCACCTCGATGCGCCCGCTTCGGAATCCGCGGATTGTCTCCTCGCGCTGCTGCTGGTCGAGGTCGGAGTGAATTTCGGCGGCTTTTATGCCGCAACGGCGCAGGTCGCGGGAGAGGTCGCGGACTCCGTGCTTCGAGGCTGCGAAGACGATGACGCGTTCGCCGCGTCGCTGTTTCAGGATGTCGGTCAGGATGTGCTGCTTGTCATCCTCATAGCAGAAGATGGCCGACTGCTTTATCTTCTCGACGGGACGTGAGGGGGCGATTTTCACCTCCACGGGATCGTTGAGTATCGACTGGGCGAGCTTGCGTATCTTGGGGGGCATCGTGGCCGAGAAGAGGAGGGTCTGGCGCTCTTTGGGAAGGAGCTTGGCGATGGCCATTATGTCGTCGTAGAATCCCATGTCGAGCATTCGGTCAGCTTCGTCAAGGACGAAATATTTGACCTTGGAGAGGTCTATGCCTCCCATCTGCAGCAGGGCCTGCAGGCGGCCTGGGGTGGCGATTACCACATCCGCCCCGGCTTTCATTCCTTTTTGCTGGCGGGCGAACCGCCGTAGACGGCGATGCTCGAAAGGGGGAGGTAGTAGCTGAACCCGTCCATCTGGCGCTCGATCTGCTGGGCCAGTTCGCGGGTGGGGGCCATCACGATACAGTTGACAAACCCGTCGGCTTCGGGAAGCTCGGCCAGGAGGTCGATGACGGGAAGCAGGTATGCGGCGGTCTTGCCTGTGCCGGTCTGGGCTATGGCTATAAGGTCGCGACGGTCAAGCACGACGGGAATCGCCTGTTCCTGAATCGGTGTGCATTCCTCGAAGTGCATCGCGTAAAGCGCGTCGAGCAGGTCGTCGCTCAAATCAAAGTCTTCAAATAACATAGCCGCAAAGTTACGAAATTTTCACATAAAAATATTAGCTTTTCATAATAAAACTGTCGCGGAGCCGTTAAAGAGATAGTGTCTTCGAGCGAGGACACATTACAATTAGCCTAAACCATCAATTTATCCGTTCACGATGAAAAAAGGACTCATATCGCTGTCAGTTCTCTTGGGTTCGGCCATTCTGGCACAGGCCAAAGGGCCGGCAGACCCCGTGCTGATGACTGTCGGAGGAAAGCCGGTGACTCTCAGCGAGTTTGAATATCTTTATCACAAAAACAACGCCCAGCAGTCCACTCCCCAGGATATCGAGGAGTATCTGAAGCTCTTCATCCCTTACCGCCAGAAGGTGGCCGCGGCTGAAGATATGGGGCTTGACAAGACCGAGGCGTTCGCAAAGGAATTCGACACTTACCGTCGCGACCTGGCTGCTCCATATATGGTCGACAAGGCCGTGGAGGACAGCATCATCGCCGCCCAGTATGAAAGGATGAAGGAGGAGGTGGATGTCAGCCACATCATGGTTTTCTTCCAGTCGCCCGGCAAGACTCTCGAACAGAAGAAGGCTCTTATGGACTCGTTGCTGACCTGCATCGAGGCGGGAGAGAGCTTCGATTCCCTCGCTATGAAGTATTCAGGGGATGCCAATTCGGCCCGCAACGGCGGACGTATGGGTTACATCATGGCCAACAGGTTCCCTGCGGCGTTTGAGGACGCGGCGTACACTGTGGCTGTCGGCGGACATTCCGGAGTGATTGCCTCGCCGGTAGGTTACCATATAGTTAAGGTGAACGACCGTCGCCCCGCCCGCGGACAGGTGCTGGTTGAGCATATCCTGCGCCTTACCCGTGGAAAATCCCCCGAGGATGCCCAGGCACAGAAACATTATATCGACTCGCTTTACACTCTCGTCACCAACGGCGCGAGCTTTGAGGCGGTGGCCGCCGCAGAGTCGGAAGATCCCGGTTCGGCTTCCCAGGGAGGACGTCTCCCCTGGTTCGGAGCCGGACAGATGGTGCCTCAGTTCGAGGAGGTCGCCTTCTCGCTCGCTGACAGCACAATCTCCGAGCCTTTCGAGACCGCCTATGGCTACCATATCATCAAGCGTCTTGCCGGGAAGGGCATCGAGTCGTTTGAAGAGGCGAAGCCTATGATTGTCAACGCTATTTCCCGTGATGAGCGTGGCCAGCTTCCCGCAAAGCGTCGTCTCGCCCAGCTCAAGAAGGAATATGGAGCCAAGGTGGAGACCAAGGCTCTTGACAAAATCAAGAATCAGATAACCGCCGCCGGTGGTGTGGACTCCGTGATGCTTGCTTCGCTGCAAGGCTCAGACTTGGTTGTCGCCCGTATCGGCAAAGAGAAACTGCCCCTGTCGGAGGTGATGGCCCAGGAGCTTCCCAATGGCTTCGCCGGGGATGCCGCCCAGCAGGTGGGTCAGCTCGAGGAGGCTGTCAACCGTTATCTCGACGCGGCAGTCATCGAGACCAAGCAGCGCAACCTTATGACCGAGGAGCCTTCCTACCGCAATCTCGTCAACGAGTATCGCGACGGTATGCTGATGTTCGAGATTCAGGACCGCACTGTGTGGTCTAAGGCCAAGTCTGACCGCGAGGGTCTGGAAGCTTTCTTCCAGGCAAACAAAGCCAACTATCGTTGGGATAGCCCCCGATTCAAATCGCGCATCATCTTCGCTGATTCCGATTCTCTCCTCAATGATGTGAATAATTATCTCAAGGAGAATCCTGTGGCTGACGCAGATTCCCTCTCGGTTGTCCTCCGTAAGAAATTCGGCAAGGATGTAAAGGTTGAGCGTGTGCTTGCCGCCAAGGGAGAGAACGCCATCACCGACTATCTCGGTTTCGGTGCTGAGAAGCCCGTTCCCCAGGGTCGCTGGAAGGCATATGAGGCTTACCAGCCCAAGATGATCGAGCAGCCCGAGGAGGCAGCCGATGTGCGCGGTGTGGTAATCACCGATTATCAGGATTTCCTGTTGGCCAAGTGGCTTGAGGAACTTGACAAGAAATATCCCGCTGTGGTGGATAAGAAGGTGCTTGGTAAAGCCAAGTAATTCTCTCCATCCAAAAGGACGATTCCGGAGGAATCTTTTTTGATATTACCAGTTTTAGGAATATCAGAAAAGATTCCTCCGGAATCGTTCTGTGTGCGCCGCTACCGTGGGTTACCGCATCGGTTGCGGTCTGCCGGCCTTCCCTCGCGCCACCCCACGGCTATTCAGATAAATGATTCCTACGGAATCGTCAGGGGAAACCATCGTAATCGTCCGGGAAATCCAAATGCCTGTAACGGCAGATTTCTCAGTGGGCAGGAAGAGGGGATGAATCAGGGGCGGGAAGAGAGATGACTCAAGGGCAGGGGGAGGGGATGAAGTGGTGATGTGAGGTGCATTCGTGGATGGTGTGGTCTACGATTACGTGGCGTGTGGCCATGCCGGATATGACACTCATCTCATGGGATACAAGCAGGATAGTTGTGGAAAGGGGGAGGTCGTTAAGAAGGTCGTAAAGCCTGTCCTCGAAACGTTTGTCGATATAGCTCAGCGGCTCGTCGAGAACCAGTATCGAGGGGTTGGAAATCAGTGCGCGGCCCAGGAGGGTGCGTTGAAGCTGGCCGCCCGAGAGGTTGCCGATTGTCTGCCGGGCGTGGGGTTTGAGGTCGATTATGTCCAGAATCTCCTCCACGCGTTGTTTGAGTATGTCGCGTGACACGTTCTTCTCCGAAAGCAGCCCGGAGGCTATAACCTCCTCGACAGTGATGGGGAAGCGGGAGTCAATCATGTTTTTCTGCGGGAGGTAACCTATCGGAAGACGGTCTGAGACCTCTCCCTCGTGGGAAAGGTATTCAACTTTCCCGGATGTTGGCTTCAGCAGCTTGAGAATGATTCTCAGCAGGGTCGTCTTGCCTCCGCCGTTAGGGCCGGTTATCGCGATGAAGTCGCCACGGTTGACGGTGAGGTTGACATCCTTTAGGATTTCACGGTGGTCCCAGCCGATTCCTACTCCCGAGAGCTGTATGGCGGCGGGGCCGTGTTCTCTTTGATGGGACGGCGGCGTGAGTGATATGTCGGGTATTATTTTCATCTGATGGTGGAGTCTTGGGGTGGGTTTGGGAGCGTTGCCGCCACCGCGTCGGCGGCTTTTATGACGGCCTGCTCGATGTCTGCCGACAACGGGGCGATGGTGACAGGCTCCAGCCCCGTGGCCTCGGTTATCGACTGCGCCTGGCGGCTGTCATACTCCCGTTGGTAGAAGAACACGAGGGGTTTCTCGCGTCGGGCCATGTCAAGCCTGTCCTTCAGGCCGGTTATGGATGATTCCTTGTGTTCATGTCCCACGGCGAGCTGCTTAAGTCCGTAGTCGCGTGAGAAATAGCTGAGCGAGGGGTGCCAGACAAGTATGGTTTTCCCCATAGCCGGGGCGAGACGCGTAGAAATCGCGCGGTCAAGGGAGTCAAGGCGATGATCGAGCGCATCAAGGCGCGCCTTGAAGTAGAGGCTGTCGGCGGGAGAGAGGGCCACAAGCGCGTCAAATGTGTTACGCGCCAGAGTCCTGGCGTTGCGCAGCGATGTCCATATGTGCGGGTCGTAATTGCCGTGGCTGTCGTGATGGTGGCCGTCGTGATGGTGGCCGTCGTGTCCCTCCTCTTCTGAATCTTCCTCGTGGTGTCCGTGGTCGTGAGTGCCCTCTATCAGGTCGAGAGAATGGTAAAGTTCCTCTATCCGGATGTCGGGATTGGATGCACTTATCGCTTCCGACACTTTTTCCTCGAATGGAAGCAACCCCACAGTCAGCAGCAATCCGGCTTTGGATGCCTTGCGAAGCTGGGCCATAGAAGGCTCGAATGTCTCGGGGTCCGCGGAGGCGGGTGCGAGGCATTCCACGCTGACCTTGTCCCCTCCGATTCTCTCCACGAAATATTTCAGTGGTGGGATTGAGACCACCACGACAGGTGGCTCTGCGCCTGCGTCGGCTCGCTCCGTCTTCCCGGCGCACCCGGAAAAAACGGATGCGGCGATACCTCCGATGACAAGTATTTGAAACGGGGAGGGGCGCATCACTGGTTGTAGACTATCGTATGGAGTATCATTGCGAATGCGGTGGGGTCGGGGAGGGGCTTAGATGACATCAGCATCATGGGGACTTCGGGCAATCCCTGACGGTAGGGAGGCTGCCAATAAGGGAAGTCCTCAAGGGGTGTCAGGCCGCATCTCTCATAGAATGATATCCGGGAGTCGGCAAATTCGGATGCGCCGGGAAGCTCGACCTCAAGCACCAGGGGGCGGTTACCGGTCATATTGATGACCTCCTGGATTACCGCCGCTCCGAAACCTTTGTTGCGACAGCGGTGGAGGGTGGCGAAATGCTCGCAATACAAGGCCCCCGGGAGGTTCCAGAGGGTTATAAATCCTATCGTTTCCGAATTGTGTTGTAAAACATAAAAATCAAATATGGGGTCTCCGGTTTCTATCCGGCGTATTATGTCAGACCATTCGCGACGCTCCTCCTCGGGGAAAGCGGCGTGATATAAATCTTTGATTTCTAATGGTATATCTGTCGAATGATTAATCTTTTCAAGTTTGATTTCCATAGACGGGCAAATTCATATAACACTACAAATGTACTGAATTTTTTCCAATTGTGTCCAAAAAGCGGATTCCAATCTAAAAATTCAAGCGAAATATTTTTGGGATTTAAAATGTTTATTACTAAATTTGTGTCGAAATGCGGTTGAGAGTCGTAAGCGGAAACAAAATTCTCCCTAAAATTCAGCCGTGTTTGCCAATCCAAGGGAATATTAAACTTAACCGATAATTACCATGGCCCGATTACAAATTGACAAGCTGGACACCAAAATCCTCCAGATGCTGGTAGACAACGGAAGGAAGCCTTTCCTCGAAATCGCCCGCGAGTGTGGCGTCAGCGGCGCCGCCATTCATCAGCGTATCGCAAAGCTTCAGGCAACCAATATCCTCGAAGGTTCACGTGCGCTCATAAAGCCCACGACTCTCGGATATGACACATGCGCTTTTGTCGGGATATATCTCAAGGAGGCCGCTTCGTTTGATGAAATCATCGAAAAGCTCCGTACAGTGCCTGAAGTGACCGAAGTCCACTTCACTACCGGCCAGTATGACATGCTCGTCAAGCTTTATGCCCGCGACAACGAGCATCTGCTTCATCTCATCCACGACAAGCTCCAGCCGATGGGACTGCTCCGCACCGAGACAATCGTCTCCTTCCGCGAAGTGTTCTCACGTGCACTCCCTGTTGAGAACAAGGAATAATCCCGTGGCGTGCCGGTGGATTCCTCTCCGGCCTGCGGAATAAATGATTTCAACGGTCGCCCCGACTGATGGCCAGTAAGTCCATCGCGGGGCGACCGCTGTCATTATTCCTTGCCGCGTTTCTGGCGGCGTCTCTGAATAATCTTCGCGAAAGATTCGGGCAACCTCACATTGTAGAGGTCAAACGCCTCGTCAAAGAGGGGAGCGATCTGCTCGTCGGTGAATCCCGCGATGCCGCATCCTATCCGGGTGATGTAAAATGTGGTCTGATCCCATTCCCGGGCGAGTTCGATGAATTCATCGACATAGGGCTTGATGGTCTCCACTCCGCCCTGCATTGTCGGGATGGCGTAAGACTGCCCCTGCATGCCGACGCCCTGTCCCATTTTGGCTCCAAAGAGTCTCACGGCGGTACGCGCCGCCCCGCCTGCATGGTAGCCTTGGAGGTTGCTGCCGAAGACAAACACCTCATCCTTTCCGAGGCTTGTGATATTCTCCGGGGTATACTTGAGATTTTCCATAGGTTATAATTTGATATAAAGAAAAAGCTCCTGAATATCAGGAGCTTTAGTTGTCTTGGAGGGATTCGAACCCCCACAGGCGGAACCAGAATCCGACGTGCTACCATTACACCACAAGACAATCTTTGTTTCAACCATTTGCTGACTCCGCTGAGTCGGTTGATGTGGTTGTTGTCGTTTGACGTGTGCAAAGGTAGGAACTATTTTTAAACTGACAAAATTTTTTGGTGATTTTTTTCAAAAAAAACTGTTTTTTTCTTTGAGCGGGAATGTCGGAGAATATGGCTATTTGTCAAACCATGTCTTGGATTCGGGGCATTCTGCCGCGCTATGCAGCCGTTTTGTCGCTTTTGTCAATTACATTAGGCGGAAAATATGTAACTTTGCACAGTCCAATCTGATTTGGGAGAGAGATTCGATATCTGACAGACTTTTTCTCCCATCGATTTCTAAGGTTAAAAAAGATGATAATGAAAACATCGACACGCGTGTCATACGCGGTCAAGAGTTGTCTGGTCTTTTCCGGATTGATTCTGGCCGGTAACCCTGCCAAGGGGGAGACACCTGCCAATGTGGCTCCGGTGTCTGAAACAGATTCCATAGCTTTTGCCAATTATGAGGAGGAGCTGCAAGAGGTGGTGGTCACCGGCCAGTCAGCCCGTCAGCGCATAGCTGACATCCGTCTGGGAGCGGAGCATCTCGAATTGAGCAAACTTGCTGTCGTTCCGGCGCTGTTCGGAGAGAATGACATAATAAAGTCCATTACCCTGATGCCCGGTGTGCATGGAGAAGGGGAGGGGGCCGGTGGGTTTGAAGTCCGTGGCGGGACATCTTCCCAGAATCTTGTGCTGCTCGACGGCCTGACACTTTACAATCCATCCCATGTGATGGGAATTTTCTCCACATTCAACGATGACGCTCTCGGGAGGGCCACCCTTTACAAAGGGCCAATTCCGGCAACATACGGTGGAGCGACATCATCGGTGCTTGACACCTCGCTCTCCCCGGGAGACATGGAATCCTATCACGCCTCCGCGACGATAGGGCTTCTCGCTGCCAAACTCGCCGCTGAAGGGCCCATAGTCAAGGACAAGCTTTCTTTCGCTGTCACTGCAAGACGCTCGTATGTCGATCTCTTCCTCAAGATGATTCCAGAATACAGCCATACGGTGATGAACTTTTATGACGTGACTGCCAAATTGCGTTATCAGCCCAGGAGGGGAGATTATATAGATGTGTCATTTATGGTGAGCCATGACAATATGGGTATCAGTGACCTTATGCAGATGAACTGGGGAAACCTGGGCGCGTCGGTTAACTGGCTTGCGGCGAGAGGAGACGCGTGGAGATTCGCCACTACCGCCTCATTCACAAACTACACGGCTGACATGAGCATGTCGGTGATGCGCACTGACCAGACGCTGAACGAGTATATCCGTTCCTTCTCCATAAACGAGAAAGCAATATGCGCGTTGTCAGATAACCAGTCGCTCGAACTCGGGGCGCGTTCCGAACTGCTGCGGGTCAAATCGGGGGAGTTCGACGTAAATGTTGTCCATGAAAAGGAAATCAGGTCGGGATGGCAGAATTCCCTGTGGGCTTCATATGATGCCACCTTCAACGAACGATTCTCGGTCTCGGCCGGAATCAGAGGAGTTGCATTTTCAGCGATGTCGGGAAGCCGTTTCCATTCTTTTGCCTCCATGCTCGGATTGCAGCCTGATTTCTCAGCCAAGACATATTTCTCCGTGGAGCCGCGAGTTAGCCTGAAATATGATATATCGCAATATCATAATGTGAAGGCGGGTATAAGCAAGACGAGCCAGAACCTCCACGCTGTCCGCGCCAACACAACCAGTTTCCCGTTTGATCGATATGCCGTCACATCGGCTTCAATAAAGCCGGAGGAGTCTTGGCAATATGGTATAGGATACACGGGGATGACTCCGGACGGGGCATATGACTGGTCGGTCGAAGGATACTGGAAATCTCTCAACAATGTGTATGACTTCCGTGACGGGCGCACTATGTTCTCAAGTGTAGACCTCGAGAGCCTGGTGCTTGGTGGAAAAGGGCGCAGTTACGGCATAGAGCTGATGGCCCGCAAGAATTCGGGCCGTCTTACGGGATGGATTTCCTATGCCTTGAGCCATACCCAGTCAAAGATTCCCGGCATCAATGACGGGGACTGGTATGACGCGTCAAACGACCGGCGTCATGATGTCTCGGTGGTGGCCATATTCCGCCTGACCGACAAATGGAATCTCTCGGGGTCATGGACCTTCTCCTCCGGCCAGCCAATCACAGCTCCTGATGTTAAATTCGAGCTTGACGGCCAGACATGCTATTATTATTCCTCCAGGAATGGCTACCGCACCCCGTCGTCACACCGTCTTGACCTGTCAGCGACTTACACCCGCCGGGGACGCCGCTTTACCACACAGTGGGCTTTCGGTGTCTACAACGCTTACTGCCATTACAGCCCGTTTGTGGTCTATTTCGAGGATGATTCCACGAAGCCGTCAGGCACCCGCGCCGTGCAGCAGTCTCTTTACGGTCTTGTCCCGTCAGTTTCATACACGTTGAAATTCTGAACCATATGAAAACCCCAGCATACATATTCACATTCGGGGCTGCGTTGGCGGTCGGTCTGACATCCTGTGAGAAAGAGCTTGATTTCGAGTACCATGACATTGAACCGCTGACAGTAATCGAAGGTTCCATCGACCAGGATGGCAGTTCGATAAGGATAACCCATACCACTCCGATGGATGAGCCGATGAATCGCACTCCTCTGACCGACGCCACAGTCACCCTATCGGATATCACTGCCGGCCGGTCCGTCGAACTTCTTCCCGATGAGGAGGGCAATTTTGTCAATCTCACCCCGGGGATTGTCGGCCATACCTATACCCTGACGGTCGAGAACGGCTCTGCCCGTTATGAGGCGACATCGACAATGTTGCCCCCGGTGGAGCTGTCGGGCCTTGAATTCCAATGGATAAAGATGCCGTATGATTATGTGGCAGTCCTGCAGGTCTCTTTCTCTGACAATCCCTCGGTCAACGGGGAATGCTACTGGGTGAGGATCTACCGCAACGGTGAAATCTATATGTGGTCGGCCATAAATGACCACCTTGCGGTTGACGGGAGAATAGATGAAGTGGTCATGACTTCGCGGAAAGACATCGAGGAGGAGGATGAAGACCAAGTGCTGCGCGAGGGGGATGTGGTCTCTGTCAAGGTGACCCCCATAAGTCAGGAGATGCATGACTATCTTGAGGCCATCAGCAACGGGACGAGCAATGGCCCGCAGATGTATTCCGGGGATTTATGCCTCGGTTACTTTCTGGCCGCTCCGGTGGCGGAGTCGTCAATCGTCTTCCACCCTGATGAGATGACCGAATTCAAATGACTATCATGTCAAAAACGATATCATCTATCTCGTCGCCGCTGAAATACGCGCTTGTCATTGTCTCGGCTATGTTTCTCTCTTCGGGGGCGGTTGTCGCTGCTTTCCTTGACGAGACGGTGGCGGTGGGTGATTCCATAATGTGGCTGATTGCCCCGACTACGGCCCTGTTGCTGTCGGCTGCCTATATAAATCACAGATGGCTTACGCCGGGATGGTTGCTCGAAAAGCGTTACGGCGCATATCTCGCCTTGGCTTTACTGGTTTCATATTGTGTGCCGCTCTTTGGAATCGGGATAGAGTATGTGGCCCGTGAACTACTTGGATATGGCCATCGTATACATGATTACCTATCACCTTGGATTCTTGCCGACACCTTATGTTCAGCGACCTTGGTACTGCTTCTTCTGGCGGGGATGTCATTCGCGGTGCTGTTCAAGAGATGGAAAGCCCAGTCCAATGAAGAGAGGCGGCTCGCCGAGGAAATCGATGAGAGAATCGCGATGATAAGGGAACGGCTCAATCCGGCATACATCTCATCCTGCATCGACGGCATAGCTTCCGTCGCGGCGGAGAATCCAGACGAGGCCACCGTCCGCATAGGGAGTCTGTCGGCATATCTGCGACACCATCTTTATGAGTTATCCACTCCTGACAATAAAAATAAAGAGGCGGAACATATGTCGCAGCCTGCCGGTCAGGAGAAATCCGGTCATTTGTCCCTGAGATGGCTGCTGACCTCAAGGAGAATGCGCCCTTTACGTCATCTTGTTTTTCAATGCGTCATACTTGTCATCGCCTGTGGCTCGCTTTTTGACGCGCCCGACACTCCGGTGTTCTCCGTCAGCAGATTGTCCGGAATACTTGCTTTCTGGTTAATCCTGAACATCATAGCCTATGGCAACATCTATCTGTTATTTCCCGTGTTTCTTCGTCGGGGCAAACAACGACTATATATGATCTCAGTAGGACTGTTCATCACCATATTGACCGCCGTGTGCGCTGTCATCCAGATAGTGACTTACGAGCCGAGCCATTATCTTCACCCATTGCCATATTACATAATGGCTGTCTCGACTATCGGTTCTATGCTGACTCTCGGCCTGTTTCTCGGAGGGACCGCCTCCTTGCTGGCCATCAAGGAGTGGGTGATGGGGGAGCAGCGGTTGACAAGGCTTCACGCCGAGACTTCGCGTTGCGAGCTGCAATATCTGCGCAAACAGGTCAATCCCCATTTCCTGTTCAATGTCCTCAACAACACCGGAGTGTTGGTCTATGAGAACCCCGGTCTGGCGCGGAAAGTGCTTGGCGAACTCCGGCGGTTGCTTGGTCGCCAGTTGTCACAGACCCGTCGCGCCAAGACAAAAATACGAGAGGAGGTTGAGTTTCTCGGCAATTATCTCTCGCTGGAGGCAATGAGGTTCGAACCATTGGAGTATGTCATAGACTCCTCCCCGGAAGTCGATGACATAGAGATTCCGACATTGCTGTTCATCCCCTTCGTGGAGAATGCTGTCAAACATGGCGGTATTTCTGATGGACGGCGGGAAATCAAAATGGGTTTCAGTATGGATGACGGATGGCTGTGTTTTGAATGCCGCAACACCTGTAACCCTTTCAGACGAATTAAGGCATCATCAGCGAGTTCGGGCCTTGGGCTGTCGAATCTGCGTCGCAGGCTCGAATTGCTTTATAGTGATAATTTCCGGCTCCACCAGGCTTACAAAGGAACGGAATATTTGGTAAACCTTCAAATACCGGTATGAAAATGTCAGAAAAACTTAAATGCGTGGTTGTCGATGATGAGTTGATTGCAAGACGTGGTATGGCGAGAATGATTTCCCGCCGACCCGAGCTTGAACTGGTAGCCTCTTGCGAAGACGCGGATTCTGCTGTCAAATGCGTGGAGACGGAGGCTCCAGACATCCTGTTTCTTGACATAGAGATGCCGGGAATGAACGGATTGGATTTGGCAAGACAAATCCCCAAATCAACCTTGGTGATATTCACAACGGCATATTCCGAATATGCCGCCGAAAGTTATGATGTCGAGGCCTTGGATTATCTGATGAAGCCGATTGATCCGGTGAGGTTTGACAAGGCCGTTGACAAGGCGATAGAATATCATATGATATTGCGTGACAAGCTGGCCGGAGAAGGCGCAACCTCGGGGGATTCCGACTCAGTCGAGTCAGGGAATCCTTCCCCCTCATCAGACTTCATATGGGTGAAATCTGACCGGCGTTATGTCAGGGTCAACATCGCCGACATCCTTTTTGTGGAGGGGCTTAAAGATTATGTGATAATCAGGATGGCGGACAGGAATGTTATTACCCGGATGACAATCAAGAATATGCTGGAGATGCTCCCGGGGGCGACATTCATTCGTTCAGCCAAGTCATACATCATCAACCGCGACAAGGTTGACGCGTTCGATAACAACGACATATTCATAGGCCAGTATGAACTGGCCATCGGGGCGGCGTATCGCGACAGCGTGCTTGCCGCGCTGTTTGACACAAAAGGTTGAAAGACCGTTTTATAATTGGTCGAGCCAGCGGATGATGATGGCTATGGTCTCCGGGGAGGGGGACTGACCGAGACCGGAATATTCCTGTGGCAGTCCTGTGGTCGCCTCCTGGAAGAGGTGGTTGTGTCCTTTCACGCGGATTGCATTAGCCTTGGGATTAAGCTGGCGGATTGTGTCGAGATTTTCCGGAACAACTTGGAGGTCTTTGTCTCCGTTTAGGGCGAGCCATGGAACCGTCACCGACTTTATGGATGATTCAGGATCGAAACGCAATAACTCGCGGTAATAGGGTGACAGGACAGCTTCCACTTGGGCTGTGATTTGTTGTTGCACCTGTGGCATCTGTGCCGCGCTCCTGAGATTCTTGGCGAATATACCATACAGCATAGGTGAGGCTATGCTTACCGGGAGGGGACCACGGGCGATGTCGAGTATTTCACGCTGCATGCCTTCCATAGGCCAGCTTCCGGTCATTGCGGTGGACAACGCCCGCGCCTGCGACATTATCAGTGAATCTCCTCTCCAGGCCGGAGCGGCCAATGTGATTATGAAATCGGGTGATGAGGTGGAGGTGGCCTTGGTTTCAGCTGCGATTCTTATCGCAAACTGTCCACCCTCAGAATGGCCTATGATTCCCTTCGGGAGGGATGTGTAGCATGAATCAAGGAAAGCAATTCCCGATTTGAGGTCGGAGAGGAAATCAGCGGCGGTGGCAGTCTGGAAATCTCCTCCGCTGGAGCCTGTACCCCGGTCATCCATCCTCAGCACCGCATATCCGGCGGCGGTCAGTGAATCTGACAGCACTTTGAACGGGCGCAGTCCCATGATTTCCTCGTCGCGGTTCTGCGGGCCGCTCCCTGTGGCGAGCAGAATCGCGGCCTTCGGTTTTCCGGAGGGGTTCGACAGGGTGGCGGCGAGTTTGACTCCGTCGCTGGGATTTGTGACCGATACCTCACGTTCCTCGGCTGAGATTGCTGATGGTGCGGTCAAGGAGAGCAGCAATATGCTTCCTCGGACAAGATGATGTCTGAAAGGATTCATGATGTATGATGCGATATGTCGTTTCATATGCAAAGATAACGATTTTTCATATCCCTCAATCATAATGAACCGGAAATTTGATGACGCGTGTCGAATCTTAGCCGGGATAGTTGCCGGGCTGAAAAAATAATGGTATCTTTGTCAGTGGAGCGCGACGGCTTCATTTATAAAGTATCTTGTGATGGACAGACGAAATTTCATAAAAACCGGAGTGTTGGGTACATTATCGGCGATGGTGGCCCCATCTTTAGCTGCTCTTCCCGTGGTGGCCGCTCCCGCAGTAAACAAAGCCGGCTCGACCTTAAACGGCCTGGCGATGAAATTCTTCCCGTATGAATTGCAATTGCGCCATGCCTTCAACCTGGCCAAATATTCCCGCACAACCACACCGGATGTGCAGGTGGAAATCACAATCGATGGCATCACCGGCTATGGAGAGGCCTCGATGCCTCCATATCTCGGGGAATCGGTCGAGTCTGTGACCGGGTTCCTCTCGCGGTTGGATTTGGGACAGTTCAATGACCCGTTCAGAATCGAGGAGATACATGAGTATATGGATTCGGTCGCACCCGGCAACAATGCGGCCAAGGCGGCTGTCGATATCGCCCTGCATGATTTGACCGGAAAAATAATGGGTCAGCCCTGGCATAAGATTTGGGGACTTGACGCGGCGAAAGCTCCGGCGACATCATTCACAATAGGGATAGATACCCCCGAGGTCGTCAGGGCCAAGGTCGCGGAAGCCGCGCCATACAAGGTACTGAAAGTGAAGATGGGGCTTGACAATGACAAGGAACTGGTGGAAATCATCCGTGATTGCCGACCGGAGGTGCCGATATGTGTCGATGCCAATCAGGGATGGACTGACCGGGAGAAAGCCCTGGATATGTGTCATTGGCTTGCCGAACGGGGATGCCTGTTTGTCGAACAGCCAATGGCGAAGGAGAACATCGACGACGCGGCGTGGCTTACCGAGAGGTCGCCGTTGCCGATTATTGCCGATGAGGCTGTGAAACGTCTCGGGGATGTGGCGTCGCTCAAAGGGGCGTATGACGGCATAAACATAAAACTGATGAAATCCTGCGGAATGCACGAGGCTTACCAGATGGCCACTCTCGCGCGGGCGCTCGGGATGAAGGTGATGCTTGGTTGCATGACCGAGACCTCCTGTGCTGTCTCCGCAGCCGCCCAGCTCGCTCCGTTGGCGGAATATGCCGACCTTGACGGGAATCTGCTGATTTCCAATGACCGTTTCGACGGGATGAAAATTGTTGACGGAAAAATCACCCTTCCGAAAGATGTTTCTGGCATTGGTGTGAGGCTTCTGTGATTTTTGCATATCCGATTTAAGGTTGTTTAATGTCGATGGGCAATGTTATGGCCCTGGCGGGTTGTAATTTTGTGGCAGTAAACCAATTTAAACTCTCGACAACCATGGACTACGAACAGGATTACACCCGGCTTGACATCGCGGACAATTGCTGGTATGATGCCGACAGCAAAAACAATCCACAAGAGGATGAAGTGATAACCGCCACAAAAGATGAACCTCACGGCATAGTTACTGTGGCTATGCTCGACAATGAGGATTTTGACTGAGAAAAGGAGCGCTCAAGCGTCCCTGAAAAAAATTGCGGAAAAAATTTGGCGTGAGTTGTTATAAATACATATCTTTGCATTCACCAAACGGGGCCTATTGTTCCCGCAGGTACATTCATAGAAAAAACAGCTCAACAAATGATATTCAATTTCCGCATAGTTTCTGACGAAGTCGATAATTTCCGACGGGAAATCCAGATTGACGCCGATGCCACATTCCTTGACCTCAAGAATGCGATTTGCGAGTCTGTGGCATATGACAAAAACCAGATGTCGTCATTCTTTATCTGCGATGACCGCTGGGAAAAAGAGAAGGAAATAACGATGGAGGACATGGGCACTGATTCCGCCCAGGAGGTCTACCTGATGGAGGACAGTGTGCTGTCTGATTTCATTGACGATGAGGGTCAGCGTCTTATGTTCACATTCGACTATATGACCGACCGCTCATTCTTCATCGAGATGAAGGAGCTGCAGACCGGCCGTTCGCTGAAAGATCCCGTATGCTCACTGGCCATCGGGAAGGCTCCGGCCCAGAATGTCGACCTTGAGGAATTCGAGGAGAAGGCGGCAGCCAAGGCCAAGACTATCGCCACAGACGATATGGGTGAGGACTTCTATGGTTCGGACGCCTACAACGACGACGAGTTTGACGTCGAGGGCTTTGACGAGATGACTTTCGACGACAAATATTGATGCGGATTCTTCGGCCTGCCGACAATAATGGCCGGTGACGATGGACGCACAAATGAGCTGCGGTCTCCTGACATAGGTCAGGAGGCCGCAGCCGTTTTATTTCTCTTTTAATTGTTGTTTCCTATGAAAATAAATGGAGAGTGGAGGAGAGATGGTATTGTCAGTCGAAGTTGGTGACTGAGTGTTCAAAGTACCATCTTGCTGCGCGTTTGATAAACTTGATCATAACTTTGATTTTTGAGTTTTACCTTAGTTAGTTTTTAAGTTTGTACCTTTTGTTGAAACCTATTGGAGAGCGGTCAATCTTTAAAACCGCCTGTTATTTGGATAAGAGGGACTTCCGCCCTCTGTCATAAATAAGCTACATCATTAATAACATTCTGTTCCGGGATATGTTCAACCGTCACAAGGTTGCCCGGGGAGAGAGTCTACACTTAAAATCGCCGCAAAGGTAGTGATTATTTTTGAAACTGCAAACACCACTGTTAAAATAGCACCCAACCTTTCCCCATCTCGATATTACTTCGTAACTTTGCGCCGCTAACCGACCGGCCCCCATGATAAACTGATGTCATAGGGTCGGTTGTGTCTTGATTACACTTTATTATATTATGGGACTTATACTTCAATTGGGAATCATTTTCGGATTCCTTGCTTTGGGAGAGCTTGTAGTGGCGCTGACAAGTGTGCCGCTCCCTTCAAGCATCATCGGCATGATTTGTCTGACAGTATCGTTGAAAGCCGGAATCATCAAAATTCAATGGGTCGACAGATTGTCTACATTCCTCGTCCATAACCTTGGCTTTTTCTTTGTGCCGGCCGGTGTCGGGATAATGAACTGTATGGGGTTGCTGGCCGACCAGTGGGTGCCGATTGTGCTTGCCTCGATAGGCAGCACAGTGGTGATTATCGCGGTCACCGGTCATACCCACCAGCTGGTGAGACGTTTTTCCGCCCATCACTCAGGGACTCCTTCCGGGCCGAAGATGGCAGGAGGTGTAAGTGAGGACAAATGACAAGAACCATTGCTATGACATCTTTTCTTACAAACAAGATATTCCTGATTGCCCTGACATTCGGTGTGTATGTCGGCGCTCAGCTTCTCCAACGCAAGACGGGATTGAAGATACTCAATCCGATTCTTGTCTCGATATTATGCCTGATATGCATCCTGTGTGTGTTCGGGATAGATTACCGGACTTACCAGGAGGGGGGAGTCTACATTGACGCGTGGCTGAAGCCGGCGGTGGTGGCTCTCGGGGTGCCTCTTTACCGTCAGTTGGAGAACATCCGCAAACAGCTGATGCCTTTGCTGATGGCCGAGCTGGCCGGATGCGTGGCCGGTATACTGTCTGTTGTGTTTCTCGCCGAGCTGTTCGGGGCAAGCAAGGAGGTTGTGTTGTCTCTTGCGCCCAAGGCTGTCACTACCCCTATCGCTATGGAGATTTCCGATACGGTCGGAGGGCTGTCGCCCGTTACAGCAGCGGTCGTGGTCGCCACCGGTATATTCGGCGGGATGGCCGGATTCAGGATAGTAAAGTTCACTCATGTCAACAGTCCTATCGCCTCAGGTCTTTCCGTCGGGACGGCTGCCCATGCCGTCGGCACCTCTGCCGCGATGGAGCGAGGTGAACGTTACGGAGCTTTCTCGTCGGTGGGCTTGACCATCAACGGCCTGCTGACTGCGTTGTTGGCACCATTTATTCTTGAACTGCTGGGCTACCAGATGTGACAGACAACCGGAACGTTGGCCACAACGTGCGGATAAAATGCAGGGTGTCGCAACCTTCGCCGGTATAAACCGGGCCGTGTTGCGACACCCTGTGTTGTTTCCTATCGGGAAGTTATCTTACTTGTTGCCGAAGAAACGCTCGTAGAGACCGGCGAAACCGCGTCCGTGACGGGCCTCATCCTTGGCCATTTCGTGAACAGTGTCGTGGATGGCGTCGAGGTTGGCTTTCTTGGCGTTGGCGGCGATACGCATCTTGTCGGCATTCGCACCGGCCTCGGCATGCATACGCTTCTCAAGGTTGGTCTTGGTGTCCCATACGCAGTCGCCGAGGAGTTCGGCGAACTTGGAGGCGTGTTCGGCTTCCTCCCAAGCGTAACGCTTGAAGGCCTCTGCGATTTCGGGATATCCCTCACGGTCGGCCTGACGCGACATGGCGAGATACATGCCGACTTCGGTGCATTCACCCATGAAGTGGGCGTTGAGGTCTTTGATCATCTCTTCGTCGAGACCTTTGGCGACACCGATTTCATGCTCGGTGACGAACTGGAGACAAGCCTCGGGGCTCATTTCCTCGAACTTGCTGCGGGGAGCGCCACAGAGGGGGCACTTTTCGGGAGCCTCATCACCTTCGTGGACATAACCACATACGGTGCAGATAAATTTCTTTTTCATAGCGAATATTAATCCGTAATTATTGTGATATTGGGTTGGCAATATGTCGGCGGTAACATTTTATAATGTTTTCCGTCTCGCAAAGATACGCAAAACTTTTGACTCCGCAAATAAAAATGACCACTCTGAATCTATATGCTAAGAGCGGTCATTTCCTTATGGAATGCAGCCTCAGAGAGGCATCAGGCTTATTCGATACCTATAAGCCATTCTGATTCAAGATAGGTGAACTGTCCTACGCCGGTCACTTCATATTTGGCCACGCAGGGGAGGGTGCGGTAGTTGCCCGCAGGGGTCAGCGCGTAGGCGTAGAAGTTGATGGTGTAGATTACCTGCAGCCCTTCGATAGGTTTGGCGTCGGGATAGAACTGGGAGAGGACTGCGGGGAACACCTCGCGGTCGCAACGTTCCTCCATCGTGGCTACAATTTCCTCGTCGGTATAGCCTTCCCATCCGGCACCGTACTGGGCGCGGGCCGAGGCGGCGCGGAGGTCGACATTGTTCTGGTAGGCGGAGGTGCCGCAATAGTAATCGTTGTTACCGTAGGAGGTCACCCAGAATTTGCCTGACTTGATGGAGGTGTCGCCCAGGGGCACACACTTGTTCTCATAAACCCAGTCGACGCATGCCTGATAGAAGGGAGCGGAGGCGGCCTGTCCCTTACCATAGGGGAGGTTGATGGTCACGTTGGGGTCGAACATCCATTTGCCACCGGCGCGCACGAACTGAGAGGTCTCTGTCTCGACTCCGGTGAAGCGTTTCCATTCCGCACCGTCGAAGATGTATTCGGCGCAGGCATAGCCCGAGTTGTTGTAAAGCACATACTTCACGTCATCAGCCTTGGCGTAAGGATATTTCTGTTTCAGGAAGATGGGCAGATAAGAGTCGGGCTGGGAGAGTGAGCCGGAAAGCCCCATGGCTGTATAGTCGGCGGGATTGAGGACCACGAAGTTCTCGGGCACAACCCATTTGGTGCCGTCGTAACGGTAGATGGCGTTCTTCTCCACGGTGGGAACAGGAGCTGCCAGTGAGCGACTTGCCGCAGACATTCGTCCCTTGGCGGGGGCATTAGTCCGGAATTCGATATTGTTGACCACGAAATTGCAGTAGCGTGAGCCGGAGATGCTGATGAACCAGCCTGTGACCTTGACAAAAGCCCCGTCAGTCAGCTCTTCGCGCTGAGCGTCGGAAGCATAGTAAATCGAGCCTTTTGCGGTCTCAGCGCCATCAACCTCGATATTGATGTTGTTACCAGACACGACCACCTTTCCCGCAATCGAGGCGAAAATGGCCAGCTGGTCGGCAGGACGGGTCAGTGCGGCATCCAGAGTCGCGCCGTCATATACCACCGGGGTAGGGAAGTTGTATTCCTGGCTCCCCACCTTCTCGATTGTGGCTCCCTGGGCAATCTGGAGGTTGTTTTTGAACGAGGTGGCCTCACCTTCAAGGTGAAGCTGGCTGCCGATGGGGTAGGTGGCCGCGTCATAGCCGCCTCCCATATATACGAAGATGGAACCGCTGAGGTCGGTCAGCACGAATCCCGCGCCGCAGACTCCGGCTACCACACCGTCGACGGTCACGCCATCACCGGCTGCCACGTCGGCAAGGACATCAGACATCGTGAAACCGGCAGGTGGCTCGTCGCCGCCGCCGACATTCCCGAAAATGGG
>URLF01000034.1 GCA_900548705.1 uncultured Porphyromonadaceae bacterium
CGCCGTCACCTCCCCCGTCGGTGAAATCCATGACCTCGACAACAACGTGAAGTATGTCATCTCCAAGGATGGCAAGCCCGGCCCTGTCACCACCCGCTTCTACGAGACCCTCAGCGCGATTCGCCTGGGAGAAATCGAGGACAAGCACGGATGGAACATGGTCCTCGACCTCTGATTCCCCCCCTCATACAGGATAACCCTACGATGTTCGACTATCAGAGAATCATCGACAAATATTATCCCGAAGGCGCCCCCCTTCGGGATATATATTTGCGCCATTGCCGGCAAGTAGCCGACAAGGCCCTCGCCATAGCCCGGGAGAAACAATTGCCCATGCCCCCCGGGCAGATTGAAGCCGCCGCGATGCTCCACGACATCGGCATCTTCCTTTGCGACGCCCCCTCCATGAATGCCACGGCGAGGAGCATTACCTGCGCCACGGCCTCCTCGGGGCCGACCTGCTGCGCCGTGAGGATGCCCCCGAGGAATATGCCCGCGTGGCCGAGCGCCACACCGGGTCGGGGCTATCGCGGGAGGAAATCATCGCCGACGCGCTTCCCCTCCCGACCGACCGCTGTTTCATGCCCGAGACTGACCTCGAACGGCTCATCTGCTACGCCGACAAATTCTTTTCCAAGTCGGGCGATATGGTCGAGAAACCATTGCCCCGGGTGATGGTCTCAATCGCCCGGTTCGGCCCGGAGTCATTCGCCAGATTCAACGACATGCACCGCCAGTTCGGACTTAAATAAAGTTAATAAAATTTAATATTGTCATTATCGCTCATTCCGCGCCCTCAAGCCGTTTGGCAGGGCGCGGATTTTTCATTAATATTGCGTAAATTTGCAGTGTAGAGTATTGCGGCGCGAAGGCCGCCGTCTAATGCCATCCCTCTCCTGTCAAATACCGGCGTCAAAGTGTGGCCATAGACGCCACACACCATCCCTTACGAATCCGGCACTCTCTCCAACGACTGCCCGCATTCATCCATTATGACGCCACCCTCCGGGGAAGACAGCTTCCGGCCCGCAGCAGGCCGATAGCCCTTTCCTTTTAGCTACGCTAATAAAAAAATAACATAAATGACAGGTAAATGGAATTATTTACCCCTGACACAAGAAGAACAGCGCATCGAGACGGAGCTTGCAAAACGCTACGCCTCGGTCCCCCCTGTGAGCCAGTTGCTGGTCGAGCGAGGGATTACTTCAGTGGAAGAAGCTGACCGCTTTTTCCATCCCCAGCTGAAGAATCTCCACGACCCGTTCCTGATGCCCGACATGGACAAGGCTGTCGAAAGGCTCAACCGAGCCATGGGGTCAAAGGAGAAGATAATGGTCTACGGCGACTATGATGTCGACGGCACTACCGCCGTCGCCCTGGTCTACAAGTATCTCCAGAACTTCTACTCCAACATAGATTACTTCATCCCGACCCGCTACGAGGAGGGCTACGGGATATCTTCCGAGACAATCGACGAGTTCGCCGCCACAGGGGTGAAGCTCGTCATCATCCTCGACTGCGGCATAAAGGCCAACGAGGAAATTGCCCACGCCAAGGAACATGGCATAGACTTCATCATCTGTGACCACCATGTCCCCGACGACGAGCTGCCCGCCGCCGTGGCAATCCTCAACCCCAAAATGCCCGGTTCATCATATCCCTGCCCCCACCTCTCGGGCTGCGGGGTCGGCTACAAGCTGATGCAGGCATTCTCGATCAGCAACGGCATCCCGCAGACCGACCTCGAAGGGATGCTCGACCTGGTGGCTGTCTCCATCGCCGCCGACATCGTGCCGATGGTCGACGAGAACCGTGTGATGACCTACTGGGGATTGCGCCGTCTCAACACCAACCCCAACATGGGAATCAGGGCCATCATCCGTATCTGCGGCCTCGCCGGAAAGGAAATCACCATCTCGGATGTGATATTCAAAATCGGCCCGCGCATCAACGCTTCCGGACGCATGCAGAGCGGACGCGAGGCGGTCGACCTGCTTGTGAGCCGCGACATCACCGACGCTTCCCACCGCGCACGCAACATCGACCAGTACAACAAAGACCGCAAGGAACTCGACAAGCGCATCACCGAGGAGGCCAACGCCATCCTCTCCCAGCGTATCGAGGCGGGCAGCAACAAGAAGTCGATAGTGATTTTCAACAAGGACTGGCACAAGGGAATCATTGGCATCGTAGCCTCACGCCTTACCGAGCTTTACTACAAGCCGTCTGTTGTGCTTACCCTCTCCAACGGGCTTGCCACCGGTTCGTCGCGCTCCGTACAGGGCTTCGACATCTATTCGGCCGTGGACTCCACCCGCGACCTGCTGGAGAACTTCGGCGGCCACACCTACGCCGTCGGCCTCTCCCTGAAAGAGGAGAACATCCCCGAATTCACCCGCCGTTTCGAGGAGTATGTGGCGGCAAACATCCTCCCCTCACAGCTCAAGCCCACCTACGAAATCGACGCCCTGCTGACATTCTCGGAAATAACCCCGGAATTCATCACCACCCTGCGCCGTTTCAACCCATTCGGCCCGGGCAACCACAAACCGGTGTTCTGCTCCCGCAACGTGATGGACTTCGGCACCTCCAAGCTTGTCGGCCGACAGCTCGAACATATCAAGCTCGAACTGGTGGATGACACCTCCGGCAAGGTCTTCAACGGCATCGCCTTCAACAAGGCCCACCTCTTCAACGACATCCATGCCGGCAAGCGGTTCAACATCTGCTACACCATCGAGGACAACAAACACCAGGCCGCCCAGAACGCCATCCAGCTCCAGGTCAAGGAAATCCAGATTGTCGACTGAGATTACTCCACAACTGAACAATAAAGCGACAATACAAATAATCTTTTGCAATCCACACACTCATACGGCGTGGATAGCAAAAGATTATTTGTGTACAACAAGGCTATCAGCGAACGCCAACTTTCACCACTTCCCCGGGCGACGTCTTGACAACATATATGCCGGATGACAGCCCCGTTGACGCGCAACGTTTCCCGGCGATGTCATAAACTTCGAAATCGCAATCAGGCACAACATGGATTGCGCCGTTATTCACTGACACTGTCACCACGACGTCTGCATCCCTCTTTATCATAGCATTCGACGCAAAGTCATACTCCACTATGTTCTTGAATACCTTCCACGACGGATGCGTCCGATATGTCTCCACACATCCCTGCGGAACATATACCACACATCTTTCAGCGTCGACCTTGTCTGTTCCTATGTTTGCATATTCATATATCGCCTCCGGATAATCAGGCATTTCTTCCTCCGAGCAAGATGAAATCCGGTCCGACACCCCATAGGACACATCGGGGGCATTCGTTGCCGGCCATATAATTTCATCCTTGTTCGCCAACGCCTTTATATCCATTGGGACTGAGGATGGGCAATAGATTGCCTCCAGATCGCCACAATCAGTCATACAATCAGACATAAAACAACCATCCGGAATATATTCAGGCATTGTCAAGCGTTTTAATTCCGGGAGTCCGTTGAGAGATTCAAATCCGACACACTTGTCGTCGGTTTCACCCAAAATTGTCGGCAGAACCAACGTAGTTATTTTTGGGAAGTCATTCAACACTCCTATGCCGATTCGATCCATTGCCGACAAATCAAGGTCTTCAAGTTCAGGCCAATGACAGAATGAAAATCTGTCAAGAACAAACAGTGGAGCCTTGAACTCCTTTATCCCAAGATAAGTCAGATCAGACATTCCTATATTCAGTACAACATCTGATGCAACTATCATCTCTTTCAAAACCGGCAAATCAGTCACATTGCTTATAACCGATGTTTCTCCCAAATCAATCTCTTCCAGTTTCGGGCAACCATATACTCCGTAAACCGACCTCACTGTGTTAGGAACAATCACCGATACCACCTCTGGTTGATTCACTATGCCCTGAACCTTGACCACCGTATATGTAATACCCTCATAATCCACAATATGCGGGATTTTAAGGCACCCGTTTTCCAAGGGGAACCGGTATCCAGACTCTCCTTTGTCTGACTGCATATCGGGGTTCTCTATCATGATTTCCCCCAAGGCAGCATCGACATTCCAATCCGACGAGAAGTGAAAGCCATCCACTTCAAACTTAAAGACCGCTTCGCCTTTTGATTGATTTCCAATCAGCAATGCGAGCAACGTCACGACAAAGACTATCACTCTATTTTCCATAATCACATATTTATTTATAAAACCACAAAACGTTTGGAATCAAAAACTTGTCCATCACCAGCAACCAACAATAGGTGAACTCCGCTTTTTAATCCATCACATGAGACAGATATGGCATTCTCCTTCTTAGGCAATGTGACAAACTTTTCAAAGTTCCCTTCTGCAGAGTACACCAAAAGCAATATCTCTTCAAAAAACGACAACCCATCAATATCCCCGCTGTTATCCCTTATTTCAACTGTAATTTTTCCGTCTTTTGTTGGGTTAGGTGAAATCCTCCAAATCTGTAATTCTGGGTGAATCTCCTCACCTACCATAATATAGGTATATTCGTATGGAATTTTATTAGGAGCTGTTATTGTCACAGTCAATGGCGACATAACACCGTTTAATTCCCCTTTCTTACCACGAAAAGCCACAAGCCGCCCGTTAGCATCTATGATGGAAATCCTGCAATCGGGGACATATTCAACCTCAACTCTTACATCCTTCAACTGAGGTTTATACTTTTCATTGTTTTGATTAGCATCTATCGGCAAATCTTCATTTAGATAGTCTTTGATGTCAAACTTAGGGACAACCGAAATTTTCACTCCAGAAAATTTCGTGGGTAATTCTGTATTAACCCACATGGAAGGGTCTCCGAATAGGTGGTATATTCGCTCGTTATATTTCGCTTGTTCATTATACATACCGTAATGTGCTTTTTGAAAAGCACGCCCGGTCTCAAGTATCTTTCCTAAAATAGGACAACTTTCTTCCACATCTGGAGTTCCATAATAGGAATGGTTAGTATCCACCAGAAAATTAAATCCCGGATTAGGCCATATCCCATTTATAAAACCTACAGACATCGCATCATTCATTCCCATGCAGGAATACTCACTCGCTGCGAAAACGGCAGATGCGCCTCCTTCTGGATTTCTCAACAAGGCCTGCGCCAGTCCCTCTTTAGGCAAGGTTCCATCACAATCATGAGAATAATCATTCCCATAATATCCTGTTGAACAGGACATATTGAAAAACAATGGCAAGCCCACCGAGGAATTGGATAATGTCGATGCTGCCGTATTTGTATATTTCGTATTATTTGATATGGCAGAACATACCCAATAATTTTTAGAACCATGCCCGCAATTTAGCACAAACAACGCCCCTTTCTGGATGTTTTCATTAATCGCATCTGCTGTCCCATTCCATTCAAAATTTGGTCTCTGCAAATACAACGGTATTTGAGCCCCATTACCATATCGAGCTGCCCAATATTTAGGGTCCGCATATGAAGGCGCTGAATAATTCCTTATTCCATTAATGCCGCAAAGCGACACATAATCGTGAATTTGCTCACAAGTATATACAAACGGTTCATAAGTTTGTTGTATTTCATCAGTTCGTACGGTGAATATCCCTGTATGAATGGCAGTCTCATAATATCTTTGATTTGTTGTAGGAGTTTTTTGAGACATTATAATTTTGGATAACGTGTTCGCCGCCTCGATTGTATTACGCGAAGGAATGCGTCCTATATAAATGTCTGGAATACTGTCTGAATCCAAACATGAATATGGGAAGTCTGTCATATATTTCCGTACCCCATAGCCCATATTTTTCCATCCATCGTAGCTATTTGGGACTCCAGGAACAACACTTCCATCACCGACTATCAGAACATATTTAAGGTTAGGATTCTTTTCATAAACATCAGCAATAGAATCCTTAACCTTATTATGAGTCCAATTTTTATCATAAGTTTCAATCACATTAAACCCACATTGCCGTTTCCATTTCACAAACTCAGACATTGATGGCTGGAACTCTTTGGATGATAAAATCAGGTATGATTGAGAAAAATAAGGCAGCTTAACACTAAGCTCCAAGTCTGCTAATCCCGCAACTGGATATTCACTGTATTCGAAAAACAGACGATATTCAAACGAAGTATATATAATTATGTTCTTTTTCGCAAAATCGTATCTCACAGGTATAATCTCAACTCCTGCCATGAATTCTTGCCCCTTCCAACCTATGCAATGTAATTTTGCGATTGAATCCGAAGATGCCATAATCCCCCCTAAAGCTTCTGTATCCGGCTCTGAATTCTCCGTCTGTAATGTCGGAGATAAAATTTTACTTGACAACAACCTCATCGGTAATAAAACACTGTCATTACACTCCATTCTGACATCCACATTGCTCACACCATTCGGTAAAGCGAAATAGTCTACCCGGAATGGAAGATCTGGAGAAGTTCCATCAATGAAGTGGCCAAAGTCCTGTAACCTGACCGAATAACGTCCGTTTAGGACTTTGGATTCCTCAAAAAACACTGAGCCCAATGAATAGGACACAGTAATTCCTGTAGAATCCTGTGCAACAGACACTGATGTGGGACTCGTCTCGTTTGCTGAAATCCTCATTTTGGAATGAGGGTCATAATGAAAGCTTTCTGCGATAACAGAGATGACTGTCATCACAAATACTGCCAGGAGCAGCAATAGTTTTTTCATTGGTGATAAGTGTTAAAGTAAATACTGATTGAGATTTTGAATACTTGCTTGAATGCTTGCACACAAAACACTCGTGATTGCATCTCTTCTTTCAGATAGAATGGCGAAAGAGAGTTTTCGCAAATATATGAATAGTATTTCAATTTTCCAAATAAATTTTAATTTTTTTTAAAAAATCTTTGTCTAGAGTCAAAAAATCCCCGTAGTAAGATAACCTATCATAACACTTGATACGACATATAACGCTCAGTACAACGATGACAACTTATGTCACAATCACCTTGTCCTCTCCAATATCTCGTTGAGTATCTCGTCAGACATCAGAATAAAGACGTATGATGCCATGCCTTCCGGCAAAGCATCATACGTCATACGCATATCTGCGGTTAGTTCAGCCTATGTTATCCTGCTCTACATTTATTTTCTCTCCTAAATAATACTTCATTTATCCTCTCTAATTATACTTCGGGCTGGAGGGGGTCGAGTTCGGCGAGGTTGCGGGAGAGGTCGTCGGAGGAGAGGGTGTAATTCTGGAGGTCACCGGCGAGGAATTTGTCGTAGGAGGCCATATCTATCAGACCGTGGCCTGACAGGTTGAAGAGAATCACTTTCTCTTCACCGGTCTCTTTGCAGCGGTTGGCTTCACGGATGGTGGCGGCGATGGCGTGGCATGATTCCGGAGCCGGAATGATGCCTTCGGCACGGGCGAAGAGGACTCCGGCATCGAAACTTTCAAGCTGATCGATGTCAACCGCCTCCATAAGGCCATCTTTAAGCAACTGTGACACAATCACTCCCGCACCGTGGTAGCGCAGACCACCGGCATGGATATTGGCGGGTGAGAAGTTATGGCCGAGGGTGTACATAGGCAACAACGGGGTATATCCGGCCTCGTCGCCGAAATCATATTTGAATTCCCCACGGGTCAGCTTGGGACAGCTCGCAGGTTCGGCGGCAACGAAACGGGTATGGCTCTTCCCCTCCTCACCGGCGATACGGTGGCGCATGAACGGGAAGGCCAGGCCGCCGAAATTGCTTCCCCCTCCGAAGCAGGCAATCACGATGTCGGGGTATTCCCCGGCCATCTTCATCTGTTTCTCCGCCTCAAGGCCGATGACAGTCTGATGGAGGGCGACATGGTTAAGCACCGACCCCAGGCAATATTTGCAGTTGGGAGTGGTGCGGGCCAGTTCCACCGCCTCCGAGATGGCAGTGCCAAGCGACCCCTGATAGTTGGGATGGACAGTCAGAATATCCTTTCCGGCACGGGTGGACATCGAGGGTGAAGGGGTCACCTGCGCCCCGAAAGTCTGCATTATGCTGCGGCGGTAAGGTTTCTGCTCATAAGAGATCTTGACCTGATAGACAGCCGAATCGATGCCATACATGCTGGCCGCGTAAGCGAGCGACGCGCCCCACTGTCCCGCTCCGGTCTCGGTCGTGATGTTGGTGATTCCCTCTTGCTTGCAATAATAAGCCTGCGGGATTGCCGAATTGAGCTTGTGGGAACCCATCGGGGAGACACTTTCATTCTTGAAATAGATGTGGGCGGGGGTGCCGAGGGCCTTTTCAAGTCCGTAAGCCCTCACCAACGGGGTCGAACGGTAATACTTGTATTTCTCCCTCACCTCATCAGGAATCTTTATCCAGGAATCAGTCTGGTTAAGCTCCTGGTCGCAACACTCCCTGGCGAAAATCGGATAGAGGTCTTCGGCCTTGAGCGGCTGCTTCGTCGCCGGACTGAGCGGAGGCAACGGCTTGGTTTTCATGTCCGCCTGGATATTATACCAGTAACGGGGAATCTCCTCCTCGTCGAGGAAGTAACGTTTACGTTGTTTCATATCGTGTCATATTTCACGGGGCGCGGAGACAACCCCGTCATTAATATCAATTGACCGGTCAGGCGTCGTCGAGATCGGAGGCGTCACGCTCGAGTATGGAGGCGGCAAGAGAGTCACCGGTCTGTATGATGGAGACCAGCGGATAAAGCTTACGGGCAACATCATAGCTCTTGCAATCCTCCAGACTGTGCTGGTTGACACCCCATGCTCCCATATGCCAGCGGATGGCCAGCATCTCGGCATCGCTCAGCTCCAGGCCGCTGCACAGCACCACGACGAGCGACTTCTCGCCATGTCCCATCGGGAAATTCTTGTAAGTCAGCTTGTAGCCTTCCGAATCCTCCCATTGGCCCAGGGCGTTCTTGCGTTTCTTTACCGAACGGCGGTAAATGTCAGCCTTGCAGACATCGTGGAGCAGAGCGGAAATGATGATGCTGTCGCGTGTAACCTCTTTCTCCAGAGTCGGTTCCAGAGGCTTCATCGCCTCCCAGACCGCCAGCGCCGACTTTGCCACATTCAGGGAATGCAGCGTCAGTCCACCCTCGACATTCAGATGATGGTTGGCCGAAGCCGGAGCCTCGAAGAACCCCAGCCGTTCGATTTCCTCAATAACATAATCCACCCCCTCGCGGCCGGTGGATTTGAGCATCTCTATGAATTCCGCTTTTACGGCGTCCTTGTCTATTTTCATCATATTAAGCAATTTACAGTTCCGTGAAGGGAAGCTCACCACTCGATGGAGACAGATACCGATTCCATATGGCCGGGAATCGGCGGCGTGATTTTGGCCAGTCTTATCCGGCCGTCGGTTACCTGCGGGAACTCCTCCCGAATACGGTCGCGCAACCTTGTCACCACATTTTCAAGGAGGGCTGACGGACGGCCCATGACCTCAGTCACGACCGCAACGACTTTGGAGTAGTCGAGCGCGTAAGCCACATCATCGGTCGCGGCAGCCATCTCCATGTCATATCCAAGGGTGACCGACACCTCGAAGATATTGCCCGAGACACGTTCCTGGGGCATCACCCCGTGGAACGCCCGCAACCTGAGTCTGTCTATTTTGACATATCCCTTCAACATACGGCTTCATTGTTTTTTCATCCACAAAGTTAGTCAATTTAGACGGAATCATACCCCGAAATAGATGGGAATTTCGTAACTTTGTTGCTAAGTTTCCAATCAAACATCAATGTATTTCGCATTCAACAACATATTGCCGGGAGTCTGGGTTTGCATGGGAGTCGCCCTTGTGGCGATGACCTACCTGCTTACCGTCTACCGGAGTTTCACCCGCCTGCGCCACACCGCCGGAGAAGACACCCTCCCCTCCGACGAGGAACTGCCCGGGGTATCTGTAATCATATACGCCCGCGACAACGCTTCCGACCTGCGCGAGACACTGCCTGAAATCCTATCCCAGGAATATCCCGAAGGGAAGATGGAGGTCATCGTGGTCAATGACGGGTCTGTTGACGAGGTGACCGATGTCGTCAACCTTCTCGGACTCGAGCATCCGAACCTCTACATAACTTTCGTGCCGGACGAAGCCCACAACCTCAGCCGCAAGAAACTCGCCATCTCATTGGGCATCAAAGCGGCCAAGAAAGAGGTGGTGGTGCTGACTACCGCCGCCTGCCGTCCCGCGTCAAACCTCTGGCTGAAACATATGGCCGCCCCCTTCTCCACGTCGGATGTGGTTCTCGGATGGGCCTCAATCAACAGGCTGAAAGGCTCGATGGCCCGGTTTGACGAGACCGCTCGTGGCACGACCTGGCTCTCCGCCGCTCTCTATGGCCGCCCCTATCGCGGCACCGGCTTCAATCTCGCCTACCGCCGCAGCACATTCTTCGAGGCCAAAGGATTCTCCCGCTCGCTCAACCTCCACAACGGGGATGACGACATTTTTATCAACCAGATCGCAAACAGCGACAATACTTCGGTTGTTCTATCTCCTGACGCGCTGATGACCGTCAGCTTCCAGAAGCCGAAAGCGGCTTTCCATGAGCTGCGCCTGCGCCATTGCTTCACGCAGCGGAGGCTTCCGAAAGGAGCCAGACGACTGATGGGCAGCGCGACACTGGCAATGTGGCTATGGGTCGCCGCCGTGGCAACAGGGGTGGTCTTCTCCCTCCCAAACTGGTTCCCGTCATGTCTCTTCGCCGCCACGATTCCGGTCCTTTGGATTCCGCTAACTGTCAACTGGATGCGCACTGGTCGCACACTGGGGATCCGTCTCTCCCCGGCCCTGTTGTGGTGGGAAATGCTCTGGCGCTGGATCCCTGACCTGCGTTGCCGTCTCGCCTGCGGCTCAAGCGACCGCCGAAATTTCACCTGGCACACCAAAACCATCAAATGACCTCGACATTCCAACGCTACCTCCGACTTTTTACCTGCCTCCTGCTGACCGGTCTGCTGCTGGCCTCAGGTGGCGATGACATATACGCCCGCAAGAAACGTTCAACCCGCAAGACCCGCACTTCAAAAACCCGCAAGTCAAGAAAAACAAAGAAAACCCGCAAGTCTGCCGCGCCGAGTCTGCCGGTGGTAGTCCTCGGTTCCACCGGGCCGATTGATGCCCCCGAACCATTTGTGACACTCCCAAATCCGGTCGATGCCCCTAACGGACTCGATGGCCGCACCATAGCCCTCTGGCCCAGCCACGGCAAATATTACGCGGGCTCATGGGTATGGCAGCGTCCACGCCTGTTCGGCACCGTCGAAGACCTGCTGTCACGTTCATTCGTAGACCCCTATGTGGCCCCGATGCTCGAAAACGCGGGAGCATATGTAATGATGCCGCGCGAACGCGATTTCTCCCACCGCTCACTGGTCATCGACCATGACTGGAGCAGCGGAGACGGACGGTTCGCCACAACCTCGGGACGCCACAAATGGGAGGCCCTGCCCGACAGTACCGGCTTCGGCCACCGGGAGGACTATCTCGTGCAGGGTGAGAATCCCTTCCTGATGGGTTCATCCGGAATGGTCAAGACCGTCGAGCCGGAGGATTCCGCCTTACAGTCAACCGCCCAATGGTTTGGTACACCGCCGGAAGAGGGTGACCGCGCTGTTTATGTCTCCTACAAATCCTTCCCCAACAGCGCGACCGACGCGGTATATACCGTCAACCATCTCGGCGGCTCATCCAAAGTGACCGTAAACCAGCAGATGGGTGGAGGAACCTGGATCTATATCGGCACATATCCATTCTCATCCAAATCCGGTTCGCTCCCGCTGGTGACCCTCTCCAATATCTCCGCCGACGAGGATGCGGTGGTTTCAGCCGATGCCGTGAAAATCGGCGGCGGCATGGGACATATAGCCCGCTCGAAAGGAGCGTCATCACCCCGCGTTTCCGGCTATCCCGCGTTTCTTGAAGGGGCCAGGTATTACCTCCAGGGTGCCGGTTTCCCCGAAGAGGTATACAGCCCCAACAAGGGGGAAAATGACTACATGGATGATTACATGTCGCGTGCCCTCTGGGTCAACTGGCTCACCGGCGGCTCCGATATGCTCCCCGACTCCCTCGGGCTGAAAGTGCCTGTCGACATGGTGCTGGCGTTCCACACTGACGCCGGCACAAAGACCGACTCCACCACAGTCGGCACCCTCGGCCTTTACTCCACCGACGGAGGGAATCCGCTGGGCAACGGCACCTCCCGGTATGCCAACCGCGACCTGACATCGGCGGTGACAACCCAGGTAATCAACGATATACGCCGCCTGTATGACCCCTTCTGGAGTTCACGCGGCAACCGCGACAAACGCTATTACGAGGTGCGTGAGACCAAGGTACCTGCCATGATCATCGAGCTCCTCTCCCATCAGAACTTCGAGGACATGAAACATGCCCTCGACCCTGAATTCCGCTTTCTGGTAGGCCGCGCCGTCTACAAAGGGATTCTTAAATTCCTGGCCGAACGTTACGACCAGCCTTACACAGTACAGCCCCTACCGGTTGAGGCGTTCGCCATCCATGCCGACGGCGACGGATATTACACCCTCACCTGGAATCCGGTCAACGACACTCTGGAACCGACCGCCCGTCCTACCGGCTACATAATCTACGAGTCCACACCCGACGGGGGATTCCATCCTGTGACGAAGACCGAACTCCCCAGCTGGTCGACCCGCGTGGATGATGACAGAATCCATGCCTATTACGTCGTGGCGACAAACGCGGGCGGACTCTCCTTCCCATCGGAGATACTTGCCCTGTATGACAACGCCCACCGCATGCCGTCAGTGGAGATTGTCAACGGCTTCACCCGTGTCTCCGCTCCGGAATGGACCGACGGCACAGAGTATGCCGGATTTGACTTCGAAGAGAACTACGGTGTGCCGGACGGATGTGACATCCATTTCATCGGCCCGCAATATGACTTCGACCCCAATTCACATCTGTCAGGCTCGCATCTCGGATTCGGGGCATCAGCCGACACGGAGGCCACCCGTATGCGTGTGGGCAACACCCGCGACTACACACTCATCCACGGAGAGGCTCTGAAAAAAGCCGGACGCGGATTTGTCTCCTCATCCCTCAAAGCCTTCGAAGAGGGTAAATCGACCTACAAGACGGTAGACCTCATACTCGGGCTGCAAAAGACAACCCGCAAGGCTGGCTCTAAAGGTAGGTTCTTCCAGACCTTTCCCAAGGCTCTGCGCGACCGTCTTGAACGCTACCGCAAGGATGGCGGCACACTGCTTGTCTCCGGTTCATACCTCGGCTCGGAAATCATCGAGGCCGATTCCCTGACCCGCGACTCCATAGCCACATTCGCCGCGAACACCCTCGGCTACCTACCCTTCGCCGAAGGGGTCAATGACTCCATCCCCAAAGCCCCAGTCGCCACCCGAACAATGGAGGTGAAAGGGTCGGAGGTGATACCGGGCATGCCTGTGTTGCGCCCCTCTGAGCTTGCCTCTTTCCGTAACAGTCCGCGGGCAGGCGCCGGCAATCCCCAGGCCATAATCCCGGCCAACGAGGATGGACTGATCATCGCCCGCTATGCCGACACCCGCCGCAATCGCCGTGGAGGGGAAAGGGAAAACCGAAGCCGGACACCCTGCGGGACGCTCCGTAATCGTCTCCTTCCCTATCGAGGCGATGACCGATGCCGCTTCCCGCGACGGATTCATCGGTAGCGCGGTCAACTACCTGATAGGTCCCGAAGCCCCCAAAACAGAAGTGGCCCAACCTAACACCGCCCCAATCTCCGACTCCAAGGGGAAGAAGGGGAAAGGGAAAAAGAAAAAAGAGAAGAAAAAGAAGACCAAAGCCCAGTCCAAGACCTCATCCTCAAAAGGTAAAGCCGCCAAGGATTCACCAGTGAAAGATGGGAAAAGCGCGGTGCCAAAACCGGTGAAACGCGACCCTGATGCGCCGAGGGCTGTGCCTCATCCCAGGAAATAATACACCTATCCCTACTCCTCCAATCATCCCGTTTGCCATGGAAAAAAACTCATACAAGACAATCACCGTCTCCCCGACTGTAGCTACTAACATGCTGCTCAAGCAGATTGAATCAGTCGGACGCGACGGAATCCCATACCTCTTCGTGTGTCTCGACGGATATGACATAAGCATCTCCGACGAGAGCCGTCGGAGGATGTCGCAGGTGGCCCGCGAGACCGGAGCCTCACTGCTCTATTCCGACTACCGGGTCTCCAATCCCGACGGGTCATTGACCGCGCACCCACTCGCGCCTTATCAGGACGGCTCGGTCAGGGATGATTTCGACTTCGGGCCAATGATGCTCCTGGATGTCGCCGCCATATGCAGGCGATACCGGGATTATTCCGAGAACCTCTCCGAGTCAGACCACAGCGGCCTCTACGCCATGCGTCTCTTCATAGCCGCTGCCATCGGCTCATCCCATATCCGTCACATTCCGGAATACCTTTACATCAGTTCGGAAAATGACCGCCGGGCTTCGGGGGAGAAACAGTTTGACTATGTTAATCCGCGCAATGCCGCGGTGCAGAAGGAGCGTGAACAGATTTTCACCGCTTACCTCGCAGGAATCATGGCACAGCTTCCTCCGGTAACAAGGCAGGCTGACCTCTCCGAGGGGAACTTTCCCGTTGAGGCCTCGGTAATCATCCCCGTCCGCGACCGCGACCGCACCATCGCCGACGCGGTGGCCTCCGCCCTGTCGCAGGAGGCCTCTTTCCCCTTCAATGTGATTGTCGTTGACAATCATTCGACCGACGGCACTACCGAAATCCTCTCCGGAATCGCCGCCAAAGACCCAAGGGTAATCCATCTCCGCCCCTCACGCGCCGACCTCGGCATCGGAGGATGCTGGGACATAGCTGTCCGCGACCCGCGTTGCGGCCGTTTCGCCATCCAACTCGACAGTGACGACAAATACAAGGATGAGACAACCCTCAGGCGTATCGTGGACTGTTTCCGCGAAAATGGCTGCGCGATGGTGATAGGTTCATACGAGCTGACCGACTTCGACGGCAACCCGATTCCCCCCGGACTTATCGACCATAAGGAATGGACCGACACCAATGGCCACAACAACGCACTGCGCATCAACGGCCTGGGCGCACCACGCGCATTCTTCACCCCCGTGTTGCGTGAAATCGGTGTGCCGAATGTCAGCTACGGCGAGGATTACGCCCTCGGGCTTCGTATCTCGCGTGAATACAAGATCGGGCGCATCTATGATTCCCTCTATCTATGCCGCCGCTGGCAGGGGAATTCCGACGCCAATCTCAGCCAGGAGAAGGTCAACACCAACAACATATACAAAGACTGGCTCCGCTCTGTCGAACTCGCCGCGAGACGCAAGCTCTATCAGGAGGTCTCGGATGACTACCGCGGGAGGATTCTCGACATCTGCGACCGGCTGATTGGTTTCCGCGACGACCAACTGGCCAGATGGCCCCTCGCCGCCGGGAATTTCGCCGCACTTGACGCGGTGGAGACACGCGCCCTTACGGTGGCCGACAAGGTGTTCACCATCCTCCACAATCCCTGCCGCGCAATCTCCTCCGGAGCGAAGACCGACGCGGCCTCCGTGGCCAGCCGTCCCTGCTTCCTCTGCCCGTCAAACCGGCCAGAGTGTCAGGAGGCACTTCAGATAATCCCGGGTTACTCACTGCTTGTAAACCCCTTCCCCATCTTCAACCACCATTTCACCATCGCTTCGGACACCCATCAGCCCCAACGGCTGAATGTCACCGAGCCTGACGGTTCAAGCCGTTACTCCACGATGTTCGACCTTTGCCGCGAGATGCCCGACTGGCTTCTCTTCTACAACGGGGCTAAATGCGGCGCGTCGGCTCCCGACCATCTGCATTTCCAGGCGGCATATTTCCAGGATGCCCCCGGGCTGTATGACACCACCGGATGGTATGACCTCCCCTATGAGAAATATATCTTCTTTGCCCGTGACAAGAAGGAACTTGACCGCAAGATGGAGGAAATAATGGAGGAACTCAGCCACCTGCCGGAAAACAGCGGAGAGGAGGAGCCCCGGGTGAATGTCTTTATGAAAAACCGGGTGGATGAGGATGGTTATTACAGCCACGATACCCTCGGGGTGGATGTGCTGGTGATTCCGCGCCGTGCCCACCGCCCATCCTGCTACGGCACCGGTGAAGAGGATTTCATGATTTCCCCCGGTGCTGTCGATGTCTGCGGCACCATCATCGTTCCCCGCAAGGAGGATTTCGACCGCCTTGACGAAAAGGCTCTCGAAAGGATTCTGCGAGAGACAACCTATTTTCTCGACGGCGAATGAATCAGGCAATCGAACTGAGCCGCGAGCCGGTGATACAGGCGGGAATACTCGGGGCGACAGGTTCCGGGTATATCCTCCACGGCCCTTTCAGCCGCCGGGAGGAAGCTGACGGCTGTGTGGTGTTCACTCCACAGTCCCCCGACTGCTCCTTCACCCTGCCGGAAGTAAAAATCGGCATTGGATTCCATTGGGAGCGCGTCGAGCCGCAAAAGTTCCGGGGAAGCCTGAGGATACATCCCGACGGACTGATGGTCAACGAGGTCGCGCTTGAGGAGTATCTCCGCAGCGTGATTTCCTCCGAAATGAAATCTACCGCCCCGATAGAGTTCCTGAAAGCCCACGCGATTGTCTCCCGTTCATGGCTGATTGCCATGCTCCGCAGGGAGCGTTTCGGGATGGAGGCCACAGGTGAATCCCACGGAGCGCATTCACATATAACTGTCGACCCGGAATTCGGTTGCCGGGAAATCATCCGATGGTATGACCGCGAGGCCCACACCCGTTTCGATGTCTGCACCGACGACCATTGTCAGCGTTACCAGGGGATTTCCCGTGGTATTTCCCCGGAGGTAGACCGGGCGGTCAACGAGACGCGGGGGATGGTACTTCTCTATGGCGGAGAGGTATGCGACGCGAGATTCTCGAAATGCTGCGGCGGAATCACCGAGGAGTATTCATCAGCCTGGGAAGACCGCGACATGCCATATCTCAGGAGCGTGGCCGACATCGCGCCCGACGGGACGCATAACTGCGCCACCGAGGATAAAGCCCTGCTCTCGACCATCCTCAACGGCTATGACCTCGATTCTCCGGGATTCCATCACTGGGATGTCCTGCTACCTCAAGAGGAGGTCTCAGCCCTCGTCAGGGATAAAACCGGCACAGACCCCGGCCGTATAATCGAGTTGCGCCCCCTTTCACGGGGTAAATCAGGCCGCATCACCCGGCTGCTTATCCGTGGCACCCGCGAATCGCTCATCGTGGGAAAAGAGCTTGAGATACGCCGTGTGTTATCCCCCACCCATCTGAAATCATCGACGTTCGATGTCACCCCTGTCGGGATCTGCGGCCATACCGGAGATGGCGGGGAGATTCCCGCCGGTTTCAGGCTCTCGGGCCGTGGGTGGGGCCACGGTGTCGGGATGTGTCAGATCGGAGCCGCCGCGATGGCCTCGCGGGGTGCTTCCCACAAATCAATCCTTAACCAATATTTCACAGATGCAGAAATCATCACTCTCTACCGCTGAACATGTCGCACGCCGCAAATCCCCCTGGTGGTGGGTGCCGACACTTTATTTCGCCGAGGGGTTGCCTTATATGGCGGTGATGACCATTTCGGCCATCATGTACAAATGTCTCGGGATAGACAACACCGCCCTGGCGTTCTATACCTCATGGCTCTATCTCCCCTGGGTGATAAAGCCTTTCTGGAGTCCGTTTGTCGACATCATCCGTACCAAACGGTGGTGGGTGGTGACGATGCAGGCGGCGATTGCCATCGGACTGGCACTGATTGCCTTCACCATACCCACGGCAGGTTTCTTCCAGGGCACATTGGCTGTATTCTGGCTCGTGGCTTTCGCCTCGGCCACCCATGACATCGCGGCTGACGGTTTCTATATGTTAGGTTTAACGGAGCATCAGCAGTCGCTGTTTGTCGGCATCCGCAGCTTGTTCTATCGGGTCTCGATGGTGGTGGGCCAGGGGGCTTTGGTGGTGCTTGCCGCGTGGGTCAACAACCGCTACGACACAATGACAGGTGGCTGGATGGCGATTTTCGCCATCATGTCGGCATTTTTCTTCGCGGTGGCCGTTTACCATTGGTTCATACTTCCCCGCCCGAAGGCCGACACCGACCGCGCTCCACGCAATGGAGGGGAGGTGCTGAAGGATTTCTGCGACACATTCATCGACTTTTTCCGCAAGCCGGGTGTAGGTGTCGCCCTTGTCTTCATGTTGCTCTACCGTCTCCCAGAGGCGTTGATGGTGAAGATGATTCCCCCTTTCCTGCTCGACTCGGAAATGGCGGGGGGAATGGGACTCGACGCTGACCAGGTAGGTATCGTTTACGGCACCGTCGGAGTGATAGGCCTGATGCTCGGAGGTATAATCGGAGGTCTGGCCGCCGCCCGTGGAGGGTTGAGGAAATGGCTCCACCCGATGGCGTGGAGCATGTCGCTGACATGCCTGACATTCGTCTACCTAGCCTGGGGGCAGCCCTCGGCCATCTGGCAGGTGTATGCCTGCGTGTTTGTCGAGCAGTTCGGCTACGGTTTCGGCTTCACCGCCTATATGCTCTATCTCATCTACTTCTCTATCGGACGCTACAAGACCGCCCATTACTCGATATGCACCGGATTCATGGCTCTCGGAATGATGATTCCGGGTCTGGTTGCGGGATGGCTGGCCGACACAATGGGGTATCTCAACTTTTTCCTGCTGACCATCCTGTGCTGTGTCACAACCATCGGTGCATGCTATCTGATAAAGGTGTCTCCTGAATTCGGAAAGAAAAAATAAACCCCTGCATGACTATGAGATATACCCTCTTCATATTGATTGTCACCCTTGTCGCGGGGGTGTGCCGCTCCCAGGAAACAGCTGATTACCGGGTGAAACCGGGAGTGGAGGTGTTGCGCGAATCGGGCTTCGAGGCCCTGAAAGGGAAACGGGTCGGACTTATCACCAATCCCACCGGAATCGACAACTCCCTGAAAGCGACCATCGACATCCTCAACGAAGCACCGGATGTGGAGCTGGTGGCCCTGTTCGCCCCGGAGCATGGGGTGCGCGGAGACATCACCGCCGGGGCCACTGTCGGCAACACCACCGACCCCGCAACCGGCGTGGAGGTCTACTCCCTCTACGGCGCGACAAAGAAGCCCACTCCGGAAATGCTTGCCGGAATCGACGCACTGGTATATGACATCCAGGACAACGGATGCCGCTCATACACCTTCATCTCAACCATGGCGATGGCAATGGAGCAATGCGCCAGGTTCGGCAAGGAGTTTGTGGTGCTTGACCGTCCCAATCCCCTCGGGGGGAACAAGATCGAGGGGCTATGCACCGACCCTGACAACATATCTTTCGTCGGTTATCTTCCTATACCATACATCTACGGACTGACCCCGGGGGAACTTGCGCGGTTGATTGTCGGGGAGAAGATGCTCAAGTCAGACAAGCCTTTGAAACTGACCGTCGTGCCGATGGAGGGTTGGGAACGCGACATGCTGTTTGAAGACACGGCGATGCCATGGGTGTTGCCATCCCCACATCTTCCTACCCCCCGGACCGCCATATTTTATCCGGCGACGGGGATAGCTGGGGAACTTGACTATCTCTCAATCGGCGTGGGATACACCCTCCCCTTCCGCACATTCGCCGCTCCCTGGATCAACGCTTCGCAGCTTGCCTCCAGACTCAACGCGAAAGGGATTCCCGGGGTGGCATTCCGGCCTATCCATTACAAGCCATATTATGGCTTCAGACGGGGAGAAAACCTTCAGGGTGTGGAGCTATATATAACCGACTATGAGGCCGCTCCGCTGACACTGATACAGTTCTATGTGATGGAGACCCTCGCCGAGCTTTATCCCTCACACAAAGCCCTCGCTGACGCACCTGTGAAACGTCTCTCGATGTTCGACAAGGTGACCGGTTCCAAGAAGGTGCGCCTGACGTTCTTCAAGAATTACAAGGTGTCCGACCTGCTTCCCCTCTGGAACCGCGACATCACATCTTTCAAGGCAACCAAAGAGAAATATCATCTCTATTAAACATCACCTCCATTACTTCTATTAAGGTATTAAAGGTTTCAGATATTAAAAATATCAGGTATGTTCACACTCATCGCCGACTGCGGCTCCACTAAGACTGAATGGGCCATCCTGCGCCCCGACACACCGGGAGAGCCCCCCATCACTTTCCGCACCACCGGATTCAACGCCGCCGTGACTCCTCCCGAGGTGATTGCAAATATATTGGCCTCGGAGGTCACACCACGGCTTGCCGACATCAAGGTATCGCGGATATGTTTTTACGGTGCGGGGTGTATCGGAGGTGCTGTAGACGAGCATCTGCGCGGATTGCTGTCGCAAGCCATTCCGGCAGCGGAAATCGAAATCGCCGGAGACCTTCTGGGGGCTGCCCGGGCACTTTTCGGCAATCGTCCCGGGATTGCGTGCATTCTCGGCACCGGCTCCAACTGCGGGGTCTATGATGGCCGGGAAATCACACTCAACACCCCTCCTATGGGATATATTCTCGGTGATGAAGGGTCGGGAGCTGTCCTTGGCCGCAAGCTGATTAACGTCATTTTCAAACATCCCGGACTGTTGCCCGACGACATCATTGAGGATTTCAACCATACCTACAACCTCTCGAAAGGTGACATCATCGAGCGGGTCTACCGTCAGCCTGCGGCCAACCGTTTCCTCGCGTCGTTTTGTCCCTTTATCAAGAAACACATCACCCATCCCGTCCTCCATAACCTGGTCGCCACCTCCTTTGAGGAATTTCTCTCGGCAAACCTCCCGGCAGACCTCCTCCAGTCCCCCACCCTTCCAATCGGCTTCGTCGGCTCCATCGCATATCATTTCTCTGACATCCTGACCGCAGTCTGCACCCGCCACGGCCTCACCTGCGCCTCAATCCTCTCTGCCCCCCTCCCCGCCCTCATCTCGCAAATATAAGCCTCTTGTGGGCGACCCGAAACGGTAACCCACGGCAGGCGGCAAGGAGCGACGGATTCCGGAGGAATCTTTTTTGATACCACTCTGATAAAAGAAAATCTCTCGCAGATTACGCAGATTACGCAGATTTTTGGTTGTTAACGCTCCCTGGTTACACGAATTTATCCATCGCCGCTTCATCTATCCTCTGCTTCATCCATCCTCTGCTTCATCCATCCTCTGCCGATTAGACCGGAGGATTCCGCAAGAAAATAGCAGTAAAGGGTCTCACAGATTACACGGATTACACAGATACCATCCGGACAAAAATACTTCCGGATGGCCTCTGCGTAATCCGTGTAATCTGCGAGACCCTCTTAATGCGGGGACATTTCTGCAAATTGTCGGGGTAGCCACCCTTCCGGATGACACGTTTAATGCCGATTCTTTACTCTATCTGATTACTCTAATTGATATTGCTGCTCTAATTACACAGACTAACGTTGGTGGCCGACAGCTATTCCGAAGGAATCACAATTGCTATTGACATTACTGTTTGCAGATGTCGTTGACATACCTGTCGCCCTGAAGAGGGGGAATATACAAACAAAAGGGAAGGCCACGGAATCGGGATGCGATTCCGTGGCCTTCGGTGTGTATGGTTGTCAGAGGCTTATCGCCTGTGATGTCTGATGTTGCTGTCGATTACTTAACGTTGACGGTCATCTTGGCCATACGGTTCCAGTCAAGCTTGTTGAAGACTTCGGTTACACCGAGACCTTCGGCTGTGATGCTTGATTCGGGTACACCTTCCTGGATGAGGGCTTTCTTGACAGCCTGTGCGCGACGCTCGGAGAGCTTCTGGTTGAAGGCCTTGGAGCCATCCTTGGAAGCGTAACCCTGAACGAGAACGGTAGCACCGGCGTTGTCCTTAACCTGAGCAGCAGTCATTGCGATTTCGGGCTGCTGGTTGGCCTGGATGTAAGAGGAGTTCACGTTGAAGAAGACGTAGCGGATGTTGTCGAGGCTCTTGATAACCTGCTGAACTTCCTTGGGACGACGGTTGCAAGCGTCGAGCTGAGCCTGGAGGTCGGCGAGCTGAGCGAGCAGGGCTGCGTTGCTTGCGCCACAAGCTTCGAGGTCGCCACGGAGAGCGTTGATCTGAGCGTTGAGAGCGTCGATCTCAGCCTGGTCGAAGGGACGGACGAGGGCGAAATGGTGTGTACCGTTGGAGTTCTTGAAGTGGTAGGTGATACCGGCCTGAAGCTCGAAGTACATGTTGTTCACGTTGTAGTGTGAATCGTAGCCGAGGTTGCTGATCTTGTCGGGAGCAACGTCGCCGTTCATGTTCCAGAGCAGGGCGGGCTTCAGAGAGATAGTCCAAGCCTTGGCCTCGCCGAGGTTGAAGTTGAGGTTAAGACCCACCTTGGTAGCGAAAGAGTTGCCATCGTCGATACCGGTCGAGTGGGGATAGTAGGAATGGAGCCATCCGGCACCTGCGACAGCCTCGATTTCAAACAGACGGGGTGCGCCGGTGTAGCTGGCGAAGAGGTTCATCAGGTTGATGGCACCGAAGGTACCTACATACTGGTGGTCGAACACGTTGGCAGACTTGACACCTGTCCAGGAGGAGGTGTTGATAGACCATTCGCCTTCAACGCCGATGCCGAAAGTGGGAGTAACCTGCTTGCGGATTTCAGCGCCGACGATTCCACGACCTGTCTTGAGGAAGTCTTCACCGGTTGCAGTTTTGGTAGCAAACACGCCGCCACCCTTGAGGGTGAACGACCAATTGTCTGAGAACTTGTTGCCTGCATCTGTAACCTGAGCCTGCGAAGTGCAAACTCCCAGAGCGAGAGCAGCTAAAAGAATTGCCTTTTTCATAAGAGATGTTTCTTGTTGTATGCTGGCCGCAAAGTTAAAAAATATTTAACAGTTTTCCAAATTTTTCTAAGCTTTTTTGTGATTATCAACGATTCGGGCCATCCAGACCCTCGGTAGAGGTTGTAGCCATATCGTCATAACCATTATTCAGGCTTATGAACACTTTTTAAACAATCGGCCTCCCAACAAAGTTTATCAAACCTAAACAAACCTCAATAAATTTCGCGAAAAACACGACATCGCCCCGTGGATTGCTTGTTTGGAAAAGGCAAGTGTCCACGGGGCGATGTCGCGGCAATGCCATCAGGCACTGGCCGGTATCAATGTCATTTTCGACGACGCACTGATTTTGTGGCAGAGGAAGATGACTTGGGAGCCGATTTAGGCTTGGATGCTTTCTTCTTCGGTTTTGACTTGGTCGAAGTAGCTTTCGCGCGGGAGCGGGATGAACGTGTTGAACGCACCTCCTTCTTGGGAGTGGCCTCCCCCTCATCGACATCCCCGTCACGGGACGCGATGGCCTCTTCGGCATCCTTCGCGGCCTCAGCGGCCTCCTCGGCGGCTTCCCTTGCCTCGCGGGCGGCAATCACCTCTTCACGCGAGGGCACCCACAGTTTCTTGTCGAACTGCTCCAACCGGTTCTGGATGCTGTCCTGAGCCCGCTGACGGTCGTCAGGGTCGGGATAAAGCTGCATCATCGACTTGTTGGCGAGATTGCGGGTCTTGTAGATGTCCCCGTCATACATGTTGCGCGAGAAATAATCGGCATAGGTATATTTGGGGAGATTGTTGTCGTCATCCACGAAGATATACTGCTGGGTCAGATAGGGGCGCAGGTTGTCCATCTTCACCCAGAACATTGGATAGCGGACAGCCTCACCGCCGAAATCGTCGGAACGGTGAAGCACCGGGCAGATAGCCTCGACAATCCGGCGCGTCTTGTTGGTGCGGGAGTCGAATTCCCACTTCTCAAGAACGAAATATGACAGCACCTCATTGGCGGGCACGTCGGCCTCCTCGATGACAAACTTGGGGTTCTTCTCGCTCGAACCTTTCGCCGGGGAATAAAGCACATGGAAACGGTCGAGCATATCGGAGACCTTCACCTTGTACTGGTCGGTGAAGATTTCCTTGCCGTCGAGATACTCATAGACAGGCATCCGGTTGTCGGCCACCAGGCGCATGATGATGCGGAAAAGATTCTCCTGGCCGTCGACCACCTCCTCGGGATAATAGAGGGGGGTGTTCTTGGGATTGTCAAGCTTGAGGTCACGGTAAATGACACGCATCCACATCTTGTCGGCGTCGGAAGTCTCCTGGCTCGTGAACCGCTGCTGCATGCGCTCGGTCACGCCCGGACCGGCATCCTGCTGCTTGTCGCGCGAACGGTCGCCAGCTCCGCGACGCACTATCGAGGAACTTGACGAGCCTCCGTCGGTGGTCTGGGCTGCGACCGGAGTCACAGCCGCGAGAAGGGCGACAGCGGCCAAGGTGTATCTTGCAAATGCTTTCATATTCTGGGTATGTCTTGTTCTTTACCTTTTCAGTTTACGATTACCTCGATCGGGGCGAGGTCACGGGTTATCCCGTCAGGGCCAACCGCCTTTACACGCGAGATGTAAAAACGCTTGCCTCGGCTCAGACGGCGGAAGGAGTCTTTCTGACGCTGGGAGAACTGGTCACCCTGCGAGACTTCGGGGATGGCGTTGCCCATCGAGTCGAAGAAGACGGTCTCGAAGCTCAGCACCTTGAACTGGATGTTAAGCAGGTCGTCGTCGATGGCGGCCTGTATGCCGGGAGCATTGAGGAGGAATGCCTTGGAAAGACCACGACCGCCACCTTTGTAATGGTTGAGGTTGCCGTTGGCGTCTTTGTAGGCGATATACGGGGAGGGATCGGGGAGCTTGCGGACACGGAATTTGGTGGAGGCCACTGTCATCTGACGGCCATCCATCTCGGCGTTGACAGTCACGACCGCATCCTCGCCCACCTTGGAGGGACGGGCCACCCAATGGTCGCCGCTCTTGGTGAGCGACCCGTTGGTCATCGAGGCCGAAACTCCGTTCATCGCCACGCCGGGCACCGATATGGAGATGGGGTTGTCGATTCCGGCATAGAGGACATTCATCATCGTGGCGGAGACGGTGGCGGTAGGCTCAATCACCGTGTAGCTCGACTGGAAGGGGTGGCGGCTGACAGTGCCGTCGCCGTGGGGAACTTCGAGATATCCCTTGTAGTCGAATGTGCCGGTCGCGCCGGGTGAAATCTCATAAAGGCCCCGGTCGTTGGCAAGCTTGTTGCCGTTGACAAACACCACCGGACGGGCGGTAGTGTCGACAGCCGCCAGCACGATGTTGGCGGAATATTTCCCGCCACGCATCACGAAACGGCTCTGGGGGATGACGAACGCGTTAAGCTCATTGACACGGACATCGCCTGCATCGACATTCGCCAGAAGCTCCTGCAACGCCTCACCTTCGGCATACTTCACATCGTTCTGCAGTTTGGTGAGCAATGTCACGGCAGCCACAACCGGCTGGTTGTTGAATTTCGACTCCTGCCAGGTCTGTTTCCCGAGCGTCCCTTTGCTGAGGACATCATCGGTGGAGAGGGCTACAAGTATGTTTTTGCGCTTTACCGAATCGGTCATCAGCGAGGCGATATATGTGCGGTAACCTTCGATTGTGTTACGCAGGTTGAGTCCCTGAGGCTTCGGGCCTGACAACATCACTATGGATGCGGCCTCAAGATTGTCGCGGTTCTGGATATTGTCGGGCGAACCATCCTTGCCGTCGGCCTCCTTTACAATCATCTCCTTCAGGGAGTCGATTTTGAGATACACGCCGTCAGTGACGCGACGCACCTCCACGGCCTTGTCATACCAGACCTTTCCCTTGTCGGGATTCTGCTCGGCGAAAGCCTGCAAGGTATGTAGGATGGCGGCGTTGCGCTGCTCGACGTTGCTGTTGGTTCTCTTCAAGCCCTCCTCGACCTGGGTGAAACCGTTGAGCACATCGCTCGACACGTTCAGAGCCAGCATAGCGGTCAGGACGATATACATAAGGTTAATCATCTTCTGACGCGGAGTGAGCCTGTTGTTACTGGTACCCAATGGTTAAGAGTTTATATGGTTAAAGATAAGTCTTTTTCTGTCTCGGATGTCACGCCTGGGGAGCGGCGGGACGACGCGATGCCCCCTGATACTGTGGAGGAACAGCCTGAGCCTGGGGCTGCTGGGCCTGCGGCTCTTCAGCCACGGGAGCGGCCGGAGCGGAGGGAGCGGCCTGCGGGGCGACCGTCTGGGCTGCGGCAGCAGCCGCGAGAGGATTGGCGGCATACATATTGATGGTCATCGCGTTTATCATCTTCTCATAAACGGAGTTGAGCTGATGCATGTAAAGGGCCATCTTCTCGGTCTCCTCGCAATAGCGCGCGCTCTGCGACGAGCTGCGCTCATACATGTCGCGGATTTCTTTGATGCCGGCGTTGACGCGGTCGATGGCGTCGAGCTGGGAGCTGACGCTCTTGAGCTGAATCTCGTAGATGGTGTTGAGCCCCTGGATGTTGCGGTTGAGACCCTGCATCTGCTCGACATATCCGGTCGAGGAACGGGTGATGTTCTCCGAGTTCTCGGTAATCGCGCGGTATGACTCCAGCAGGACGTCGCTGACGGTGTTGAGCGAGCGAGTGGTCTCCTGGAGATGACGCAGCTCCTCAGCCATCGCCGACACCTGGTCGAGATAGGTCTGGGTGGCCGAAACCATTGAGCTGACCACCTCGGCGGGAGTAGAGTCGGAGGAGAGGACGGGAGCG
>URLF01000035.1 GCA_900548705.1 uncultured Porphyromonadaceae bacterium
TACCGACTGAGCTATTGCGGCTGGAAAGGCATAAGCGGTCTCCCGCAACTGCTGCGCAAAGTTACGGAATTTTCCCGACTTGACAAAATACTTCAATCTAAATACTTCAATCTAAAAACAGGCCGGACATAATACCGGCCTCCCAAAACAGGAAAACAAGCAGACCGGGACTACGCACACGGGGAGCTAATCGACTTGCGCTAAAACGACAAAGAGGATATGTCTGCGACGAGACACATCCTCTTTATCATTTGTCAGTCAGCCGGACAATCCGGCCGACCGGAAGGAATTCAGAATTTCAGGCCGTGTACGGTCTTCATGTTGAAGATACGGACAGCCTTCATGTTGCCGTTGTTCTTGCGGGGCTGCTTGGCAGCTGCAGGAGTAACATAGTTGGCAGGAGCGTTGGAAGCGGAGTTGAGGTTAACCACACAACCTGCGGTGCCTTCTGCAGCACAATCGAATCCGTCAACGATGTAGCCTTCCTCATCGGTAGCCAGAGCCATTGCGTGGGCAATGTTGATGATGCCGTTGTTGAAGGTGTCGTTGAGGCCGCGCGAGATGATCTCAGCACGGGTCAGACGGTTGTTGGTAGAAACCACGGTTGTGAAGTAGGAAGCCGCATTGACCATGTAAGCAGCGTAGAATTCACCTGTGATCTCCATCCAGTTACCGGTATCCTGGGGTGAAACGAGCACGAACTCAGGATCGGAGCAGTCAATCTGGATGTAGAAGTTGTCATCCTGGGGATTGGGCTCAACCCAGTAAGTTGTGTAGGGATCAACCAGACGGTAAAGCGAGGGATTGTCTACATGCTGCTGGACAGGAACCTGGATGGTAACGGGATCCATACCGTTGGCGCAGGAAATCATCGCATCGGTGTAGCTGCACATACCGAGGTCGTTCCACTCTCTCTTGCCAGAACCACCGGGGAAGATAATCTGGAGAGTACCTTGACTGTTGTCGTAAACATAGCCGTCAGTGTAGACATAGAAGTGGTTGACAGGGAAATCGATATAGTCGACATAAGTTGTACCGCTTACCGTCATATCAGTGCGGGTAGCCACATCATAACCGGCATTGGGGTGACCATCAAGCTCGACACCTGCAATCTCGCCGGCAGCGCGATCGAAGAGGGAGATGTCGCTGTAGCTGCTGGCCAGAGTGTAATAAGTGTCATAGTTGGGCTGAGCGTTTCCGAGCTTGTCGGAGAAGTAGACATTACCGGCATCAGAAGCATTGATGTACAGGTAGTTGTCTCCTGTGCCATGGTACTGGAAGTCATCACCGGTGGAGTTCTGGGGAGCGCCTTCGTAGGGGTGTTTGATTCGGTAGAGACCCGGGCTGAGGGGGTTCATCTGAATCTCAACCTCCCACTCGAAAGCCGCTCCGGTAATAGAGAAGCCGGAATAAATGGCATCATCCTTCCAGGTTGCGACAGCCTCTCCCTTGGGGCCAACGACAGGCTCCCAGGGGATGAACAGAGCAGTGTAGAGAGCTTCGGTCGCGAAATATTCGGTGTTCTCACCTGAGGTGGTGAAATCGAACTTGAATTCAGTACCGGCAGATGCAGCCATCTTGTCCCAGGGATAAGAGATGGTGATGAGAGCCTCACTTGCGCCATCCTCAAACACTACGGGAATAGTGGCGGAACCGTTGGCGAAAGCCACAGGAGCAACTTCACCTACTGAATATGAGAAGAAATCTCCGTTTACTGTACAGTTCACATCGACAGTCTGCGAACCGGAGGTGTTCGCACGATACACAGGCACGTCGAAAGAAGTCTGGTTCTCATCGATGATGACACTGCCATCGTAGTCCAGCGAGAAGTAGGCCGGCGGGGTCGCAACCGGAGCAGCAGGAGTATAATCCTGCTCGGCAGCCTTGTCACACGCCGTGAACATCATAGCGAGGAGACCCAGACCTACGGTTAATTTATTGAATTTCATATCTTTTGATTTTTCAAAAAGAGATATTCGTAATTTGTTTTGAAAACGCTACGCCTTATTCGGCAACTGCACTGGGCACGGATGCGCCATTGCTTGTAGGACCGATAGCGACATTGGCCTGAGCCTCCTTGATGTTGATTTCATATATGAGTACAGGATCATCGGGAGCCACGACATAGACCAGAGTGGGATCGTAACCACCGCCGCGGCGGTCGATGCCTTTCTGGAAGCGCATCATGTCGAAGTAGCTGAAGCCTTCGCCCCAAAGCTCGATACGGCGCTGCTTCCAGAGTTCCTCAAGGAAGATTTCCTTGGTCTGGGCGTTGCAGGTGTAACCGGGCTGGCGGTAAGCTGCCACAAAGTTGGTCAGGGTCTGACCACCCACGGCGGGATTCTGCATACCCTGGGCCTCGGCGAGCATCAGGTAAAGCTCCTCGACACGCATATAGGGCACATCCTCGGCATTGACTGTGGCACCTGGCTCGTCGTTGTACGCGCCGAACTTAACCTGCATATAGGGGGAGAAGTCTGACAGACCGTAGCTGGAAGCGTTGCGGAGATATTCGCTGTAGCTGCTGGGGAGTGTAGCGGGAGCGGTAGTACCGTTGAACCACCAGTTCTTGCGGACATCGTTCGCGGGAATCGACTCATACAGAGACTTGTTGATACAGCGGTAGCAACCTGCGCCGGGATAGCAGAGACTGGCATGCCAAGGGGTCATCTGGCCACCCCAGCCGATAAGGCCGGTCAACAAGGACTGGGGATCCACATAGAAGCCCCAAACCCATGAGTGGTCAGAGATTTTGTTGATACCGGGAACCTGAACCTCTTCCCTTGCATAGGGTGAAAGGCCTTCTGCGCCAGCGAGGTCGATAGCTTTCTTGGCATCAGCCTCAGCAGCGGCATAATCCTGGAGCAGGAGATTGGTACGGGCACGGAGACCGTAAACAACTGTCTGGTTCATGAAGGTTTTCACCAGATTGCCGGAGGCCTGCGTAGCACGGGTGTAACCGGCGGCCTCTGCCTTGTCAAGCAGAGAAATGGCCTCGTTGAGGTCGCTCATCACCTGTGCGTAAAGCGCCTCGCAGGTTGCACGGGGCATACCGTTTGCAGCAGCCTCGTCAAGGTTGAGGTCAGTGATTACAGGCACGGTGGGAGCCTGGGGATCCTTGGCATAGGTGAACTGATAGAGCTGACCGAGATTGAGGTAAGCATAGGCGCGGTAACCCACGGCCTGGGCACGGAAGTACTGCATAATGCCATCCTCAGTGTCGGGATCAACCAAGGCACAAACCGAATTACAGGTGTTGATCAGGTTGTAGAAGGTGTTCCAGATGATGAAATTGTCATAATAGCTACCACCGAAGTCGCTCATCTCAAGAGCGGCGGTGTACCACTGGTAACCGTTCACGGCCGAAGGCATATCCTGACCGCGATGATCCATGATCAGGAAAATCGAGGGAACGCCAAAGTCGGCATCCTGGCGGGGATCACCACCCCAGATGGCGAATCGGGAGGAGGTCATATTGGGTATGGCGTTGACCGACGCCGACATCATCTCGGGATTGCCCTCGATAACCTGCTTCTTCTGATCAGCGGTTACAACGCTGCTCAGAGGCTGCTGCTGCAGGTCGTTACAAGCCGAGAGGGTGGCCCCCACGAGCGCAACAGCAAGAAGTGATTTTATATTTTTCATATTGTGAGTCGGAATTAACGTTATGTTTAGAATACGACCTTGATACCACCGGAGATGGTGCGGACAACGGAGTATGAACCGTAGTCATTGGTGGCGGTGAGAGTCATACGGGGGTCGAGACCCTTGCGCTTGCTCCAGAGAGCCACGTTGTCAGCAGCCCCGTAGACGCGTACAGACTCGATTCCGAGCTTGGATGTCCACTTGGAGGGGAGGGTGTATCCGAGGGTGATATTATTGAGTGACAGGTAGTTGGAGCTTACCAAGTTGAAGGTTGTCCACTGTCCGCCAAGATCATATGCAGCCTGGGTGTCAAGCTTGGGGATGTTGGTGTAACGGTTCTCGGGAGTCCATGCGTTGAGCATATCGGTATGGAAGTTTGTACCGAGGCTTGTGGTCTGGCCCTGGTGCATCAGACGGCCATACTGGTTGTCGAATGTGTGGCCACCGATCTGATAGCTGAACTGGATGCCGAAATCAAAACCGTAGAACTTGAGAGTTGTGCCGAAACCACCGTATACAGGGGGCAGGTTGTTGCCGGTCTCCTTGCGATTGTTGGCGTAGGCATGGTCATAGTTGTTGGTCATGTATTCCTCACTGTAAGCTCCGGTCGGGTTACCCTCGGCGTCGAGGATAGGATCATGAGTCCAGTAGAGGGGTTCACCGTTTTCGGGGTTCACACCCGCATAGTCAACCAGGTAGTAGTTGTAACGCGACTCTCCCTCTTTCCAGATTGTCATACCGGAGATGATCTGGCCATTGACATCTTTTGTGAGTTTGAGAATCTTGTTGCGGATCCAGGTAAGGTTGGCGTTGATTTCCCAGGTGATGTGGCGGTTTGAGATTGGACGGTAATTCACCTCGACCTCGATACCGTAGTTCTTCATCGAACCCACGTTCATCGGGAAGTACTCATAACCGAGCGAGGGAGCCACGGGCTTGCGGTAAAGCATATCGGAGGTCTGACGCTGGAAATATTCAACCGTACCGGCGAGCTTGCCCTGGAAGAAGCTGAAGTCAACACCGGCGTTGAGGGCGTTGGAGGTTTCCCAGGTGATGTCGGGGTTACCCTTATAGGAGAGAGAACCGTCAGACCATGCTGTCTCACCGGAGATGCTGTACTGGTCAACGTAAGCGTAGTAGTTGCCGATGTTGTCGTTACCCTGCTGACCGAAAGAGAACTTCAGTTTCAGAAGGTCGAGCCAGGAAGCGGCAGACTGGAGGAACTTCTCGTTCGACATATCCCAAGCGGCAGAGAGGGAGTAGAAGTTACCCCAACGCTTGTCGGGAGCGAAACGGGAGGATGCGTCGCGACGGTAAGAAACGCTTGCGAAATATTTCGAATCGTAGTCATAGTTGATACGGCCGAAGATACCTCGGGTAGTGTAGTTGGTGGGGTTACCGCCAGACATCTGACGCTGCGCTTTCAGAGTGTTGCTGACAGCCCAGCTGTTGGGATCATAGAGACCATAACCGTAACCTACAAGGCTTTCGGCGTTGAGGTCGTAGCTTTCGTAACCGAGGAGGTAGTCGAGATGATGGACATCAGCCACTGTGTGACGGTATGAAGCGAGAGCCTGGAGGTTGAGACCACGGGTACGCTGGAATACCTGCTCGGCGAAACCGCCGAGAGCCTCGCTGGAGCCATACCAGGGATTATTGATGATATGCTGGCGGGTGTTGTCGAGGAAGTAACCGATGTTACCGGTGATGTTGAGGTTTTCGATGGGGGTCAGAGTTGCATACCACTTGGTGTTGAGGATATCCATCAGGATGTCCGCGGAATCGTAGATAAAGGAGCTGGCGGCATTACCACCCGACATGAACATACGGTTTGTTCCGACGATTTCTCCTTTGTCGTTGCGATACTGGGCATACTTACCGTCACCGTAGTCGTAAATGGGAAGACCGTTGCGGGGGTCACGCATAAGGGAGCCGTCGGCGTTGCGGACATAGATGGGGTAAACGGGAGCGACAGCGTCGCAGAAGCCGAAGGCGTTCTGGGCTGTACCGCCGTCATCCTGCCCCGAGGGCCAACCCGACTTCACATGGTTGTAAGCGAAAGATCCGCCGACCTTGAGCCATTTCTTGGCCTGGTAGTCAGCAGCGACACGAGAGGAGATACGGTCGTAGCTGGAGCCCTTGATGATACCTTCGTCACCGAGGTAGCCAAAGCTGCCGTAGAATTTGAAGCGGTCAGAACCGCCGGAGATTGTCACATTGTATTCCTGACGGAGGCCATGCTGGAATGTCTCCTTGGCCCAGTCATCGGGAGTGAAGTAGTTGAGACCGTTGGAATAGCCGAGGGTGGCGGAGGGGTTGAGCTTGCCGTTGGTTCCGATCAGAGTCTGTCCGGCGGGGACGTTCCAGATCTGGTAGCCGGCACCGAAAGCGCTGTACATATCGCGGTTGGCATATGTGTGCGCTGTAGCGGCGTCATAACCCTGATGGTAGAGGTAACCGTTGCGGATTGCCTGGTAAGCCATCTCGGTGTAGAGAGCAGGACTCTTGATCACGTCGTAAGCAGATGTCTCACGGGAGTTGGAACCCCACTTGGCATCCACGGTAATTACGGCGTTGCCTTCCTTACCGGACTTGGTTGTGATGATGATGACACCATTGGCACCACGGGCACCGTAGAGGGCGGCGGCGGCGGCATCCTTGAGGACGGTCATCGATTCGATATCATTGGTGTTGAGCGAGGCGATGTCTCCGTCGAAGGGCATACCGTCAACAACATAGAGGGGCTGGGTGCCTGCGTTGAGAGACCCGACACCACGGATATACACTGTGGGGGATGAACCGGGCTGGCCGTTGGTGGTCAGCACCTGCGCGCCGGCAACAGTACCCGCGAGGGCGCTGACGGCGTTGGTCACCTGGCGCTCTGCCTTCACGACAGACGCCGAACCGGTGTAGGCGCTTTTCTTGGCCGTACCGTAAGCGACGACCATGACCTCATCGAGGTTGTTCTCGGAATTGTCGAGCTTGATGGTGATGTTCTGTCCGGCATTCACTGTCTGCTCAATCATACCTACGTAAGAAACCTTAAGCTTGGTTACCGAGGCGGGGACGGTGAGAGTGAACTTACCGTCAAGGTCGGTTGAAGTACCTTGACCGCCGCCAACCGGCAGGATTGTCGCCCCGGGGAGGGGTTCGTCATCGCCGGCATAAACGACCGTACCGGACACGACCTTGGTCTGCGCGATTGCACACACGGTCATGAGTAGCACTGTCGTCATCAATAGAAACAGCTTTTTCATACACTAAAGATTATTAAACATAAATTTTGATAAATTTCCGTTCAGTCGCCCAAGGGAGTCAATGAGACACCAACGGCCCCTCGGGAGCAATTGCTTACAATCAGAGCAAATATGTTCTCTTCATCTTAACATCTGCAACCACCAGAGAGTGAAAAACAATGCGTTTTTCCACTGGTATTTTGCAAAGTTACGACAAAATGCCAAAAATCCAAACATTTTGCAAACAAATTTCATCGATTTTAACACCAACTTCGCCAAATCGAGGGTCAACCCCCGCGAGACTCCACATTAACGTACTATGAATCAATGATATATTTTTTAACATTTCCGGGAAGTGCCATGCTCCGACGGTTCCGGAAAATGGGCAGTCACACCATTTTACCCTTCTTAACACACCACAGCAGCGCCAGGAACGGCCACTTTCACATTGTAAGCAATCTTCCCGGAGACCTATTTCAGGCATCAATCGCCATGCATGCGTTCCCAACCCTCTGCAAAACACTCCCAAAATGTCATCAAATCATAAAATTTGTGACCTTTCTGTATTTTTAATGAATAGCCTATTGTCATTCCCCGGGAATTTACTAACTTTGCCAGTCAGGCAATACCGGGAACGATTGCTGTCTCTATAATTTTCACATTAATATAATAGATATATTGAGGATTCATAACTCAGGGCACAAATTACCCGGAACCGATTACAACTAAGGAAAAAGCAACATATAAACAATAGGATGAAGAAAATTCTACTCTGCGGGGCACTGGCAGCCGGGGGCTGCCTGGTCTCGATGGCCCAAAACAAAATCAACAATGTTGGCAATCTACAGATTGGCGAATTTCACCGTATCCAAAAGGAAATCGCCAAGACCTCGCCTCAACGCGCAGCCGCCCTCAACCAGGATGTCACCGTGTATGTGACTCTTGCTGAAGGTGCCACTGTAGCCGACCTGGAGGCTGAGGGTGTGACCATCCTCGACACCACGGCAGATATGGCCATCGTGTCGCTACCCATCACCCAGGTAGAAACGTTGGCCCAGAAAGATTTTGTGAAATGTATCGACTTCGGCCGCCAAGCGGCTCCCTTTATGGACCAAGCCCGCGAGCTTTCATTCATGGCCGGAGTGCATGACGGTACTGCCACCGGCCTCAACAAGGCATACCGTGGCCAGGGTGTGTATGTGGGTCTCTACGACACAGGTCTCGACCCCAACCACATAAACTTCACCGACCACAACGGCAACACCCGCGTGAAGGCCGTTTACCTGGCCAACAACGGCAGAGTGTCACCCTACGACACCCCTGCGGCTGTGGCCACATTCGACACCGACGACCGCAACGAGAGCCACGGCACCCATGTGCTTGGCACAATCACCGGACGTGACGACGTGCAAGGCTCATACGCCTACTCACAGGGCACATCAACCGTACTGGCTGACGGCTCAATCCCCTATTACGGAGTCGCTCCCGACGCCAACATTCTCGTCGGCTGCGGCGCATTCGACGACGCATCCATCAATGCCGGCATCGGAGCGGTGGTAGACCGTGCCAAGCAGGAAGGCAAGCCGGTGGTGGTCAACCTCTCGCTGGGTCATAACCGAGGCAGCCACGACCCGCGCGAAACCGTAAACAAGTATCTCGACTCTCGTGCTCAGGACGCCATCATCGTGGTGGCCGCCGGTAACGAGGGTGGCTCGCAGATGTCTATCGAGCGAGAGTTCACACGCGCGACCTCTATCCGCACCTCTATTGTCCCCACCAGCACCAACGCAAAGGCCCACACCTTCTACACAGCCGAGTTCTGGAACAACACCGAGACCCCCTTCACCGCTCAGCTCGTCCTTTTCGACAAGGTAAGCAGGAAAGCCATCTCGACAAAAAACATCACCGGCACGTCGGGCAACCTCACATGGAACTCCAACACCGACGCCGTTTTCGCCTCAAGCTTCGAAAGCGGTTCATCTGTGTCGGCCAGCTGGGGTGTAGACGCGTCGACCAACCGCTTCAACCTCTATCTTTACAACACCATCCAGTCGAAAACCGGGGATGTCGTGTTCGGTATCATCATCAATGGACAGGCCGGTATGCGCATCAATGGTTATTGTGACGCATTCGACGGCTATTCCGAGTCTGAGGTACGATTCGCCAGCCAGACCGGATGGACCGGCTCTGTCACCGGTACCGATGTCGGTTCAATCAACGGTATGGCCTGCGGCTATCACACCGTGTCAGTCGGCGCATGGGTTTCACGAACCAATGTGCCTACCCTCAACGGCAGCAAGATAACCTACAATGCCGGCGAAGGTGTCGGCTCTATCGCCAACTTCTCTTCTTACGGCAAGTCAGGCGATGGCCGTCAGCTACCGATTGTCTGTGCCCCCGGTGCCCAGATTATCTCATCTGTAAGCCGTTACTGGGTGTCCTCCAAGAATATGCCTGAGAGCGTGCTGTCAGCAAAAGCCACATCTGGGACCAACACCTACCCCTGGTATTATATGCAAGGCACATCCATGGCCACACCTTTCGTCTCAGGCGCCATCGCCCTCTGGCTTGAGGCTTGCCCCGGTCTACGTGGCACCGAAGCACAGCAAATCATCGCCGAGACTTCCATAAAGGATGACTTCGTGACCGCCATCAATGAAGACCGCTGGGGTGCGGGCAAAATCAATGTCCTCGAAGGTCTGAAGAAGGCTATCGTAATGAGCGCGTCGGTTGAAAGCGTGCTGGCAGACAACGCCGACAAGAACCTCATGGTCGTAGCCAAGGACGGCAAGCAGTTTGAAGTGAGCTGCCCCGGCGTCAACAACCTCTCCTGCTCGCTCTACAACCTCCAGGGAATGGCTGTGGCTTCCGCCGAAGGCGCGGGTGACACCCTCGACCTCGACGCTTCCGCTCTCGGGAATGGCATCTATGTGCTGTCGGTCAACGCCGCCGGCCAGAACCTCTCCCGCAAGGTTGTCATCAAGTAATCTGTCAGGATTCATAGGAGATGCCTCAGGGCATCTTCTCTCCTCCTTGACCATATAATGAAAAACCGGAACCCGTTGCTGGGCTCCGGTTTTTTTCCTTTTTGGGGCATTTGTTCGCCGCGATGTTGCCTAATGTTGCACAATTCTTGGATGGAAACGTTTATTATTAGTAACTTTGCAGAGATTATGCCTCACAAGCCACTCAACAAACATAAGCAATCGACAGGAGGGATGTTTTCCAGGAGCCGCATAACGGCTTTCCTGGCCAGGGCCGTGTTCTGGCTCGTTTTGCTCGCGGGAGGGTCACAACACGCTTCCGCCGAGTTCCTGAGTCTCGACACCATCGCGTCGTGGGGCAAATTCCCCCGCTTCTGTGTCAACACTTACCGCTGGGGCGACCATTTCTTCAACAACTACGATTCGACCTATGTGCAAGGCTCGGGGTATCGGTTCAACATAAAATTCAAGACCGACAGCTGGCTCGACAAATATGATTTCAGGTTCACCAACGACTATCGGATGGGGTTCCATTCCCGTCCCTCCACATCAATGGGTCTGTGGCTGACTTACATGGCGGTATCTGTCGGATATGATATGAATGTCAGCAAGTTCTTCAACGCCGACACCGGGGCGCGAAAGCGTTTCAACTTCCAGTTCAACTGCTCGCTGTTCGGGGCTGAGTTCTACACCATAAATGACGACTCCTACATGACCATCGACCGTATCGGGCATCCCGACGAGAGCCGGAAGGTGAACATCCCGTTTCACGGGTTCCACTCCGAGAGCTGGGGGGTTAACCTCTATTACTTCTTCAACCACAGGCATTATTCTCAGGCGGCGGCCTTTTCCTATTCAAAAATCCAGGTCAAAAGCTCGGGTTCGCTCTACGCGGGTTTCTCATACTGGAGCCAGAGATATGACATGGATTTCGCCAACGTGTTTGACGAGCAACCTGAATCAAACATCCTTCCGGCCGATTGGGATTACCATTACCGCGTCAAGAACAAGAATTACGCCCTGAAGATAGGCTATGCCTACAACTGGGTGTTCAGGCGCGGATGGTGTCTGGGAATCTCAGAGGCTCCGACAATCGGGATACGCACCGGCTACATAATTGACTTCTCCCGTCAACGCACGACTTTCTCATTGAATAACCGAATAAAAATCTCTTTGATTTACAATCATAACAAACGGTGGTTTTTCGGCATAATAGGCAATGTAGACACCAATCTTGTCTACGACAAACAACACACATTCCTGGCCAACAATATCTCAATGGAGGCCTCGGCGGGATTCCGCTTCAACCTCTGGTGACAACCTCAACCCGTCAACTCTATCATGCGACCGATGACACATGGCGAGATACGCGGCACGATACTGCTCATGCTTGTCATAGCGGTTATATTGGCCGTGGTTTCTGTTAACCGGGGATGCTCCGGCGACGCTGCGACCTCTGCATTTTCCTCCAAGGATTCCCCCTCCGCTTTCACGATTGACTCCCTAAGAATGGAGGAGAAGGCGGCACGTTATGACGACACGACAGGAAGGAAAGCGGCTCATACGGACGACTCCGTATCGCTCGGAGAAAGGGGCCGGAAAGCGGCCAGCGGGAAGGGACGCAAACCCGCCGCGAGGAAGCGGCCCTCCTCCCCTACCCCGAGCCCGCTCGACAGGCCTATCTGACCCGGGGGACATGCAGACCCCATAACACATCCGATTATCCAGCTGCTTGCCCCTTATGTGACTGGTTGGCCGCCGATATGGATAGCTCACAAAAGCCCGGGCACGGATTCCTGTGAAAAGGATTCGTGCCCGGGTTTATTTCTTTCGCGAACGGTCGGGGAGACCGGTCTGGAAGCTGCGGTGAGAGTCTTATTTCTTCTTGCGGTCGCCGTAGCGTGAGAGGAACTTGTCGACGCGACCTGCGGTGTCGACAAGCTTCTGCTTGCCGGTGAAGAAGGGGTGAGATGAGGATGTGATTTCAAGCTTCACCAGAGGATAGGTCTCGCCATCGATTTCGATAGTCTCCTTGGCAGCGACGGTCGAATGGGTGATGAAGATTTCCTCGTTCGACATATCTTTGAAAACTACTTTGCGATAGTTGGAAGGATGGATGTCTTTTTTCATTTTATCTGTGGGTTGTTATTGTTTCTGAGTGTTGTGGAAGCGTCGCTGGTAGGGCGACTTTTAGTAATGGCCTGCAAATTTAGGCATTTTTGGTTTAATAGCCAAACCTTTGCGGAAAAATCTTCGCCATCGGCGGAATACTCCGGTTTAAATCCGCCGTTTATTTGCCTTTCCGAAACATTATTACTACTTTTGTATCAAAACAACATCACTTGCAATGAAGAAACAGCCCTCAATGGCCGTCCTGGCGGCCGCCTCACTGGCGCTGAGCGCCGCCGCATACGGCAATTTCGAGAAATCCGGCAACGATGTCATCCGTGTCACACGCGTCGCCGAGGAATCAGACACGCTGAAAGCCGACTCTGTGGGCTTCGGCTTCATCGATGTCAAGGTATTGCCCCACACATCGGTCAAAGACCAGAACAAGAGCGGCACATGCTGGTGTTTCGCCTCCACTTCTTTCTTCGAGGATGAGATTCTCCGCCAGGGGGGTGACTCGCTCGACCTGAGCGAGATGTTCACCGTCCGCCAGTGTTACCTCGACAAGGCCGACCGCTACATCCGTCTTTACGGCCAGACCAACTTCGCCGCCGGAGGCTCGGCCCTCGATGTCCCCTATGTATGGGAGCGTTACGGAGCTGTCCCCGAGGAGGTGTACACCGGCCTCAACTACGGGGAGGAGAAGCATGTCCACGGCGAGCTTGACGCCGTTCTGAAAGCTTACCTCGACGCGGTGAAGGCCAATCCCAACAAGAAGATTTCGACCGCCTGGCGCAAGGGCTATGAGGCGATTCTCGACGCCTACCTGGGTAAAGTGCCCGAGACTTTCACCGTCAACGGCAAGACTTACACCCCCCAGAGCTACGCCAAGTCGCTTCCCATCAAGGTTGACGACTATGTCTCGATAACCTCCTTCACCCATCATCCTTTCTATGAGGAGTTTGCCGTCGAGGTGCCTGACAACTGGATCTGGGAGAAGTCGGTCAACCTGCCGATGGAGGAGATGAAGGCTGTCGTAGACAATGCCATCGAGAACGGTTATCCGGTGGTGTGGGCAGCCGATGTCAGTGAGGGCGGTTTCAAATGGTATGAAGGTTATGCCGTCATGCCAAAGGAGACAAACGCCGCCGACCTCGAAGGCTCGGAGCTGTCGCGTTGGGTGAAGCTCAGCGACAAGGACCGCGCCGCCGCCCGCTTCGATTTCAAGGAGCCTGTCCCCGAAATGGAAATCACCCAGGAGCTGCGCCAGCAGATGTTCGACTCCCAGGAGACGACCGACGACCACGGGATGGAAATCATCGGCACCGCCCGCGACAAGAATGGCAACCGTTATTACAAGGTGAAGAATTCCTGGGACACCAACCAGGTCTATGACGGCTACTTCTATGTGTCTGAGCCTTATTTCTACGCCAAGACCATCGATATCCTCGTCCACAAGGATGCCATCCCCAAGGAAATCGCGAAGAAAATAAAGAAATAACTTACTAATTTTCTGACAAAAACGTTATCTATACAGCGGGGACGGTCTGTCTCCGCTGTATATATAACGTAAATAACCTCACCCAATTGAGCAATCTGTCGACTGCCATATCGCGGGGCGCGGCCTCGCTGGCGATACTACTCGTGGCCATCCTGCCGACTTCCTGTCGGAAGGATGCACCGAAAAGTGTCGACCCGATCGCCCATAACGCCTATTATGACATATGGCCTGACAGCATCGACCTCCACGACGGGGTGGTGCTGAGAGCCATGTCAGATTCGCTTATGGAGGTCAGGGTCAGCGGCAACGTGCTCGACAGCATAACGGCGGGGGCGATTCCGCCCGGCAGGATGACTTTCAGGTCAACCCATCCGTTGCTTGATTTCCTATACCGCCTCGAAGCCTCCACCACGGCCTCGGGACGTTATTCGGCGGTCACACCCTATGAAATTTTCCTGAACCCGACCCAGAACGACTCAGCGATGGCGGTGTTGGAGGGGAGGCTCAGGAATGGTGTGGTAATCCCGTGGGAGACACGCACCCTGGGATGGCCCACTGTCAATTCCAATGCCGAATGGTTGCTGGCCGCTTCCGAGGTTGGTGTGGCCACCGGCGACCAGCGGTGGATCAGGACCGTCAACCAGACGGCCAAAGCCGTCATCGCGTCTGACAACCGGATTGCCCGCAATCCCGCTACCGGACTTTTCATCGGCATTCCGCGTTATATGGCCGCCAGCCGAGGGATACTCCCGGGGTGGATGGAGCCGTCAGACATTTTCCAGCAATCGACCCTCGCAGTGAACATGGCTTATGCCGCTTCGATGAAAAACCTCGGGATGCCGACTGACTCCCTAATCGGGGCATTGAAAGACCTCATGTGGATTCCGAACATGGGGTATTTCAGCGCAACCGCCTACGGAGTGGCTGTCTATCCTCTCCCCTTGCAGGTTACCGACAACCTCGCCCAGTCCGTGGCGATACTGTCGGGTGTGCTTCCCGACGCCATGGCAGACGCCATCATCCGTAAGACACCGATAGGCCCTGCCGGAATCTCGCTATACCAACCCGCGCTCCCTCCGGCAAGCGGCGAACTGAAGGAGGAGATTTCCGCCACTCTGTTGCAGACCGCATGGACGGCGGCAGCAGCCAGCCGGGGGAACGAGGCGGCGTATTCCACGGCGGTGGGTGAACTTCTGGCCATCGAAGGCAAGCGGCTGCTTGGTTTCCGTCATCAGCTTCCTACATTCCGGTCTACTTTCACCACATTCATAACCCGTGCGTTGCTGGGGATGAAATACACCGATGACGGGGTGTTCTTCGTCCCTTATGTCCCTGAAAATCTCCCGGGAGAAAAGATTGTCGGCAATCTCCGCTACCGCAAGGCCATACTTGACATTAAAATCACAGGCACCGGGAAAGCCATCTCGACATTCACCATCGACGGCAAGCCATCGGAACCCTTCTTCCCCGCATCGCTTGAGGGGCGGCATAAGGTATCCATCACCCTTGCCGGAGCATCCGCCGACCCGGGCTATGTGACTGTCAGCGAACAGCAGATGCCTGTGCCCCTTCCTCCGGTCGCGGAATGGAAATCGCTAAGGGAAGCCACATTACACTCGGGAGTTCTGCCATCCACGCTGCCGCGCCACACTCTCACCGAGGATGTGGCCACATACCTGGAGAGCGGGGCGGGTGATTGCCGTCTGGTTTACATAAACGGTGTCTTGCAGGAAGAAATTTTCCGGAGCAGTTACCGGCTCTATGACACCCAGAAACTGGCAGTAGTGCAGTTCACGGCATTCGCCAACAGCGAGTTATCGGGATTCAGCAGCAAGCCGTATCTCTATCTGCCGCCAAGCAAGCGCCACACGATTTACGCCTCGTCGCTGGCGAAGACCGGCACCAAGGTGTTGGAAGACAAAAGCGTGGCTTCCAAGTTTGTTGAATCCAACCGGTTCAAGAACCGTACTGTCAGCTTTGATTTCGATGCCCCGCAAGAGGGTCGGTATCTTGTCGAGGTTCACTATGCCAACGGGCTCGGGGTTGTAAACGGCCAGCGAAAGGTAGCCCTGCGCATCCTCCGGGCAAACGGCAGCGAGGCCGGAATCTTTGTTTTCCCGCAGCTCACAGCTGCCAACGCCCAGAAAGGGGAGAAAACATCCTGGCAGGAGATGACGGCGTGGAGCAACTCTCTGATTGTCAAGCTCCGGAAAGGCACAAACCATCTTGAACTGCGCTATTACCAGCCCTCACCGGTCTATGCCGACCCGAATTCAAACGTGGTGCTGTTCGATCTGGTAAGGCTCACGCCGGTCGATTGAACCGCCGGATTATTTGAATATCTTTAACTTACATCAATACCATCTCACCTATGAAACTGAAACGACTGGCTATGATTTCTCTTAGCATGCTTGCGGGCGCCGCAAGTATCTTCGGGGCAAAGAAAGCCCCGATGGTGACTAATGTCGAGCCCCCCTGTTGGTGGACCGGAATGTCTGACCCCTCACTCCAGGTGATGGTCACTGGCCAGGGTATCGCCGCCGCAGATGTCACCACCGATTATCCCGGCGTCACCCTGAAAGATGCCGTGGCGCTCGACAGCCCCAATTACAAAATCCTTTATTTCGACATCACTCCCGAGGCCAAGCCCGGCAAGATGAATATTGAGTTTTCCCTCAACGGCCGGAAGGCTACCATACCCTACGAGCTGAAACAGCGCACCAAAAAGGGTGAGGAATATGTGGGCTTCGACGCGTCGGATGTCCTCTACCTCCTTATGCCCGACCGTTTCGCCCAGGGTGACATGGATGCAGCCAAGGCTTTCGATGGTCTCGACTATCCTATCGGGGCTGACCGGAATGACCCCAATGGCCGTCATGGCGGCAACATCAGGGGTATCATCGACAATCTCGACTATATCGACTCCCTGGGTGTGACCGCCATATGGAGCTGTCCGGTGCTGGAGAACGACATGCCCGGCGGCAGTTACCACGGCTACGCCACCACCGATTATTACCGTATCGACCCCCGTTTCGGCACCAATGAGGAATGGCAGGAACTTGTGGCGGAAGCCAACAAGAGGGGAATAAAGGTGGTGATGGACATGATTTTCAATCATTCAGGTCTCAACCACCCCTGGATTGCCGACAAACCATCCAAAGACTGGTTCAACCATCCCGAAGGGACCGAGACCACCAATTTCCGTCTCTCGACAATCCATGACCCCTATGTCTCGGACTATGACCTCGACCATACCGTCAACGGATGGTTCGTCACCGCCATGCCTGACCTCAACCAACGCAATCCCCATCTGATGAAGTATCTCATCCAGAACTCCATATGGTGGATCGAGACCTCAAAAATCAACGGTATAAGAATGGATACCTATCCTTATGCCGACCTTGAGGGGATGGCTTCATGGGCGAAAGCCATCCTTGCGGAATACCCCAACTTCAATATCGTCGGGGAATGCTGGTATGGCAATGAGGCCGGGTCTGCTTTCTGGCAGAAAGGCAACCGTCTGAATCCGCGCGAGACCGAACTGCCTACCGTGATGGACTTCCTCATCTCCATCAACGGCCACAAGTATTTCGAAGAAGAGACCGATCCCTGGAATGGCCTCAACCATCTATATGACCATCTGGCGATGGATTTCCTCTATCCCGACCCACAGAAGGTGCTGACCTTCCTTGACAACCATGACACAGACCGTTTCCTGCTGGCCGAACCTGACTCACTCGGTTCTTGGAAGCAGGCTGTCGCTTTCCTGCTTACCTCACGCGGCATTCCCCAGCTTTATTACGGCACGGAGCTGCTGATGAATGGCTCGAAGGAGGGTTCTGACGGTTATGTGCGCCGCGATTTCCCCGGCGGTTTCCCCGGCGACACCATCAATGCCTTCAAGTCTGAGGGACGTACGGCTATGCAGAATGAGGCGTGGAATTTCATGTCGAAACTGCTCCACTGGCGTCGCGGCGAAGCAAATGAAGTGATAGCCAAAGGCTCGCTCAAGCATTTCATGCCCCAGAACGGCATGTATGTCTACCGCCGTAAACTTGGCGACAAGGAGGTGACAGTGCTGATGAACGGCACATCCAAGCCCCTGACCGTCACGATGGAACGCACTCTCGAAATCCTCCCCTACGGCACCCGTCTCCATGACATCATATCCGACGAGGATGTCACTATCGCCGAGAAGATGACTTTCGCGCCACGCCAAGTGATGGTGCTCCAGAATTTCTGACAACTTCAATCCTTTTCCCGATTTTGAAACGAATAGGCATACTTTCCGACACCCATTCCTGTTGGGACGCGCGTTTCGCCACCCATTTCAATGACTGCGACGAGATATGGCATGCGGGCGACATCGGCTGTGTCGATGTAATCCGTCGGCTCGAAGAGGTCTGTCCGGTGGTCCGTGCCGTCCACGGCAACATAGACTACGGTGAGACCCGCCGTTATTTCCCCTCTGTGCAACAGTTCAGGGTGGAGGAAACGAATGTCTTCATGACCCACATCGGAGGTTATCCCGGGCGCTATCAGCCCGGGATAACCCAGATGCTGCGTGACGCGCAGGCGAAGATTTTTGTCTGCGGCCACAGCCATATCCTCAAGGTGATGTTCGACCCTACCCTTGATTGCCTCCATATCAATCCGGGAGCGGCCGGCCACCACGGCTGGCAGTCTAAACGGACACTGGTCAAGCTCGACATTGACGGGACGACACCCAAAAACCTTGAGGTCATCGAACTCGGCTCATTAAAAATCTGATTACCGCAATGGCTATTTCCAAGCAACTGATTACGGTTCTCATAGCTCTTTTGCCCGGAGTGTTCTTCAACTCCTGCAAGACTTCTGAGGAGAACTACAAGAAGGCCTACCAGGCCGCTGTCGAAAAACAGAACGAGGGCTATACCGACGAGGAAATCCTCAGCATGGCCCGGGAGGAGGCAATCCCCCGCACGGTCTTCAATGGTGACTCAATCCCGATGAAGGGGGTGTATGTCAACACCGTCAAGCTCGACCCTCCGGTGGCTGCCGCGCTCCGTTACAATGTCATTGTGGCCACTTTCAAACAGAAATTCAATGCCATGTCTGTCCTCGACAGACTCCGCCAGAAGGGTTATGACGATGGCCGGCTGCTTATCGACCGGGATCAGACCTATTATGTCGCGGCCTCGACCACAGACTCATTGGCAAACGCCGTCAAGACCCTGCGGGAATTGCAGGAATCCTCTCCGGTGGCGATGAAATCCCCCTGCCCATACATCCTGCGCAAACCCTGAAACCGATTTCTACAGAAACAAGAAAGACCGGGGATACTCTTCTGAAAAGGGCATCCCCGGTCTTTTATCGGTCTTATGGCTGTTGAAGCCACAGTATGGGTTTACTTGTCCTGTACGAGTGTGAAAAGGAAATCCTTCTCATCTTCGGGATTGGTCTGGACATCGACTTTGCCTTCGCGGGCAAGCCAGCCGATGGCGGCAAACACTTCCTTGTCTTTCAGCTTGGTCTCTTTCTTGAGCTGCTTCAGACCTACCACGACATCTTTGTCATTGAGGGCGGTCCAGACAAGGCCGGCCCAGGTTCCAATTGCTTCTGCGTTCATTGTCAGTTTTATTAAACGATTATACATTTTGGCGGTGAATCCGCCTGCGAAAAGAGTCACAAATGATTCATTTGGATACGATTGCGCTGCAAAATTATGTAATTTTTTGAAAATAACCTAATTATGACGACACATTTTTATCCATCTATTTGAATAACATTTCGCAACCATTTAAGGTTCAATATTTTATGGATTAACATTTTTAACGGATTTTTTCGTAACTTTGCAGGCGCGAGGAGTGTTTTCCATACCGGAGACGGCTCCATTGCCTATTTCTCACACCTGACAGATGGCGAAATCCAAGAAAAACAAGCAGACTACGACAGAAGGCACATTACGCGAAGGCCTGGTAATCAAGAATACCGGATCATGGTATGACGTGCTGACCGATGCCAGCACGGCTACATCTTCAGAGCAAAGCGGCCTGGAGACGATATCATGTAAAGTTAAAGGCAACTTCCGGCTCAAAGGTATTCGTACCACAAATCCGGTAGCCGTTGGCGACCGCGTCAGCCTGCTTGTCAATCCTGACGGATCGGCCTACATTACCGCCATCACCCCCCGGCGCAATTATATAATACGCAGGGCGAGCAACCTGTCGAAAGAGGCAAGCATCCTCGCAGCCAACCTTGACGGGGCGATGCTGGTGGTGTCTCTGAAACATCCGACAACCTCCACAAATTTCATCGACCGCTTCCTCGCCACCGCCGAGGCATACCAGGTTGAAGCCACGTTGGTGATAAACAAGACCGACCTGCTCGACCAGCCGGAAGACCGCGAGCTGCTTGAGGCGGTGGCATATCTATACCGTTCGATCGGCTACCGTGTGATAGAGGTATCATCATTGACCGGCGACGGACTCGACCGGGTGAAGGATGCTCTGCGCGACCGCACGACGTTGGTATCCGGAAATTCCGGGGTTGGGAAATCTACCCTCATCAACGCCTTGATTCCGGGACTTGACCTGAGGACTGCCGCGATTTCTGATGTCCATGACCAAGGCACTCATACCACGACCTTCTCGGAGATGTTTCCCCTCCCATTCGGTGGCTGGATAATAGACACTCCGGGGGTACGCGGCTTCGGCACCATCGAAATGGAGGCCAACGAGGTCTCACATTACTTCCCGGAAATCTTCAAGGAGTCGGCCAACTGCCGTTTCGGTGACTGCACCCATACCCATGAACCGGGCTGTGCCGTCCTCCGTGCCATCGCTGACAACCGTATCTCCCAGTCGCGCTACAACTCCTACCTTTCCATCCTCAACGACAGCGACGAAGGGAAATACCGCGCCCCGCAGTAATATTTTCTGAATTTATCCGCCTCGGCAAAAATTATAATCTCAACAGTTTTTTCATTCCTGGAATTTTCATAAGCATCCATCCAGCTGTCAAAGACAAGATTGCATTCACGGCTACATACACAATCGCTCCTATTACCTCCGGCAACTGCATCATCGGTCCTGCAATCCATTCCAAGAATACCGACCCCAACAAATAAGCCGGCATAAAAATTACCGCCATCTCTTCCATAAACCGGTTGTTCATTTTAAATTTCATAAAGAGGGCAAACACTGATACCACGAAAATCATAATCGGCACGGATGCATAGGCATACTCACAGAACCTAATACCTCGTATGGATGCTATTAAATTCAAAAACACAAAGCAACCCATCGACATCATTATCACTATTGACCAACGGCCAAGCCAGTCTAATACATCATATCTCTTGATCAACCCTCCTAAACAAAAATATCCTAACCAATTCCATAATCTTAGTGTCTGAGGAACATCTAACTCACTGATGATACCATTGACAGGCCTAACAATACTGAAAAAGAAGACAAATGACATAATGCAAACCAGACCTCCTGTAACATATAGGAATTGTCTTTTTTTCTCTCGGTATATCCAATTTATAATCGGATATGCCAAATAGACCAGGCAGAGGCCTCCTACAAACCAGATTAATCCATAGTCCCCTTTTTGAAAGAGATTAAGACAAAATTGACGAGGGATATCAATAACTATAATTTCTTTGTCCAATATTAACCATTTTAAGGCAACCACCAACAAATACAGCAGAAAGGCCGCCCGTAAAATCTTCCCTATCTTTTTCCACGCATATCCATAACCAACGTCTTTACGCCCTAATAATTGATAACCACTGACCATAAAAAACATTGGAATAGCCAGCACACCACAACAATAGACAAATCTGGTCATCGACCATAAAGAGTTTACGCCTGTCGCATAATAATAATTATCCGCACAATGAAGACACAGCACTAAAATAAGGCTCATCAGCTTCAACGCATCGAGGTTTGGGACGCGTTTCTTTCCGGAGAGAATTACTTCCGGTCTTTCATTCTGCAGCCTTCGTCCTACATTTTTCAAACCAATACTTACATTCATTCCACGCATATCTCAATCGGCAAAGCTGCTTGTGAAGATAGAATCCACTTTTTGGTTGATAATCAAATCCAGGAGGTCGATGGTTGAAGGAGTCGTGGAGGAAAGAGCTGGCGTTGACGACCCCGGGGCAGGCTCAGTGGCCTGAACCGACGGAGAAGACGCAAGGATGACATCTGGAGTATCCACGCCGACACTACCCTCAGTAGTAGAAGGAACCACAGGCACCTCCTGAATCCGGGGAATTACAGGCACAGAAGGGGTCGTCTCCGGTTCCGGAACGGGAGCGGTTCTCTTCTCTTTGACAGACCGTCCCTGTTTGCCACCGTTGATATTGGCGAACGCCATAGGGGCGCTTTCGATACGTGCGCCTGTGAAATACCGTTGTCCCCAGTAGCCTGAGTCAAAGCCGCTGACCATCACTCCCCGGCTCGAAGAGGCGTGAATCATTCTCCCCTCCCCTATATACAGCCCGACATGCGACACCTTGTCGTCATCATTGTCTGAGCTGAAAAACACGAGGTCTCCCGGACGCATCTTGTTGCGGGCAATCTTCGTGCAATACCTCACCTGTTCGCGGGTGGAACGTGGCAGCTTGAGACCGCACACATTCCCATAGACCCTCATCACAAGCCCGGAGCAATCGGTTCCGGCCTTGGAGTCACCCCCATAAAGATACCGTGTGCCAATCCAGCCCTGCGCCTCGCTGACGAGAGCTTTCGCCATCGGATCGCTGATTCCTTTGGTGTAGTCTTTCAGGTCGACCCTGACCGCTGAGGATTCGCTCCCCCTCTTCACCGAAGACCGCGACGACTTGCAGCCTGTCAGCATCAACAGGGAGGCGGCAACCACCAGGATTCCTCTCAGGAACGATAATTTAAAGCTATGGGCAAACATTACTTTATTCACCACAAAAATACTCACTTTCAGTCTCTAAACAAAACTCCCGAAGATTTTTTCACAGTTTTATGCAACTTTTTCCCTAATTTCGCACTCTAATATCCCGAAACAGCTAATCATCATTCCGTTATTCCAATGGATATTTTAAAGGTAAACAACGTCAGCAAACGCTACACCAACCATGTCGCCCTCGACGACGTGTCACTTTCGGTGCCGGAAGGAAAGATATATGGCCTGCTCGGCCCCAACGGCGCGGGCAAGACCACACTCATCCGCATCATCAACCATATCACCGCGCCCGACTCCGGTTCAGTTGAATTCCTCGGCCATCCCCTGACCGCCGAGGATGTGGTCAATATCGGATACCTCCCCGAGGAACGCGGTCTTTACAAAAAGATGCGGGTCGGAGACCAGGCACTGTTCTTCGCCAAACTGAAAGGGTTAAAGACCAAGGAAGCCACCGCCGAGCTCCGCAAATGGTTCGAACGGTTCGGCATCTCCGACTGGTGGAACCGCAAGGTCGAGGAACTGTCGAAAGGCATGGCCCAGAAGGTACAGTTCATCGTCACTGTGCTTCACCGTCCGAAACTCCTCATCTTCGACGAACCGTTCTCAGGCTTCGACCCCATCAATGCCGACCTGCTCAAGAACGAGATACTGCGTCTGCGCGACGAAGGGGCCACAGTGATTTTCTCCACCCACAATATGGGAAGCGTCGAGACCCTCTGTGACAACATCACCCTCATCAACCGCTCCCACAACATACTGTCGGGTAATGTCAACGAGATACGCGAACGCATGGGACGCGGACGCTACACCCTCTCATTCGAGGGTGAGCCTGAACGCCTGCTTGCCGCCCTCGGCGAAAGGGTTGTCGAGCATACATTTGAAAAAGAGGTCAATTCACCGGTGACAAACGCCAAGCTACTCCTCAAACCCGACGTCACAATCCGCGAGACCATCTCACTGGCCAACGACACGGTGGACATCGTCAGCTTCGACCGTGCCCTCCCCTCAATGAACGAAATCTTCATCCACACCGTCAAGAACAATGAACAATAACCTCGGTATAATCGTCCGCCGCGAGTTTATGGAACGCGTCGGCAAGAAAAGTTTTATCGTCACCACGTTGCTGATGCCCGTGCTGATGCTGCTGATGATGACCCTTCCGGCCCTTATCGCCATCTTCTCCACACCCTCCGACAAATCCATCGCCGTGTGTGACCAGAGCGGAGTGGTGATGCCAATACTCGAACAGGCCGGAATCGAGCATCTGACCTTCGTCTCGACCGACCAGCCTTCAGACTCCGTTCTCCACGACTCCGACTATTATGGTGTGCTGTCAATTCCTGCCGACATTGTAGAGCGTCCCTCCTCCGCGCTGCTCTTCATCCATGAAGGAGGCTCGGTAGAGACCGAAAGCAGCATCCGCAATCTCATCAAGGAGGCTATCCGCGACCAGAGGATGCAGGCCTACGACATCGACAACCTCCAGCAGATTCTCGACGAGACCAATGTGGAGGTGAACCTCCAGACCATCCGTGTTGACGAGACCGGCGCGGAGGAAGCCACCTCCTCATCCCTCTCGTTCGGCATCGGCATGTTCATGACCTTCCTCCTCTACATGTTCCTGCTTATGTACGGCCAGCTTGTCATGACCTCAATCATCGAGGAGAAAAACAACCGCGTGCTTGAACTGGTGGTATCCTCCGTCAAGCCCCTCCACCTCATGCTCGGCAAGATATTCGGCGTAGGGCTGGTGGCCGTGGTGCAGATAATCATCTGGGGAGCATTGCTGTGCGTCATGTCAGCCTTCCTCCTTCCGGCCCTCATCCCGGCTGAAGTCGGCGAGCAGGTTGCAATGTTCAACACCGGCAACCTCCCCACCGGAGCCGACACCCTCAACCCCGAGCTGCTCAACGCCATCTCCCTCTTCAGCTCCGTGGCCTACATCGCCAAGCTCTTCGGCTTCATACTCATCTTCCTGATAGGCGGATTCCTCTTCTACGCGTCGATATTCGCCGCCATCGGTTCAGCCGTCGACAACATCCAGGACGCTTCCCAGCTGACATCATTCGCCGTCATCCCCATCGTGATCGGTCTGATTGTCGGCATGACCGCAGGCTCCGACCCCAATTCCACCCTCGCTTTCTGGACATCCGTAATCCCCTTCACCTCCCCGATGGTCATGCTGATGCGAGTTCCCTTCGGCATCCCCTCATGGGAAGTATGGCTGGCAATCGCCGTCCTCTACCTCTCATTCCTGGCAATGGTCTGGGTCGCAGCGAAAATCTACCGCATCGGCATCTTCATGTACGGCAAGAAACCCTCGATGCGCGACCTCATCCGCTGGGCCCGCTACAAATGACAAGACAGCCTGACCATCGGCCATAGCCACATATTCCGGAGATATTCCGGCAAAGCTCCCTGTCGCGGGGAGGAGAAAGCGCGCGAAAGCCGCTCTCTCCTCCCCGCAAACGGGTCAAAACAAACAAGTTCTGCAACTTTTTTTCGGAAAAATTTGCCCATCCCGAAAAAAATCGCTTACTTTGCACTCTGTTTTGTGGCTCCTCCTTGAAAGCCGGGAGAAAGATGCAACTCCGGGTGATATGAGAATTGAGATGGCGGCCACGCAACTATGTATTAATCAAGAAATCACAATAACAGCCATGTCAAAGATTTGTCAGATTACAGGCAAAAAAGCGATTACAGGTAATAACGTATCGCACTCGAAGCGCCACACAAAGCGCCGCTTCAATGTGAACCTCTTCAACCGCAAGTTCTACTGGGTGGAACAGGACACCTGGATCCTCCTGACCGTTTCTGCCGCCGGCCTCCGCACCATCAACAAGATGGGTCTCGACGCTGCCCTCAAGCAGGCGAATGAAAAGGGTTATTTAACTGACATCAAAACATTAGACCTCTAAACTACAATGGCAAAGAAAGCTAAAGGCAATCGCGTGCAGGTAATCCTCGAATGCACCGAACATAAGGCCAGCGGAATGCCCGGCACTTCCCGCTACATCACCACCAAGAACCGCAAGAACACTACCGAGCGTCTTGAACTGAAGAAATACAACCCCATCCTCAAGCGCGTAACTGTTCACAAGGAAATCAAATAAAATCTAACATCCTTAATCACAACCAGATATGGCAAAGAAAACCGTTGCATCGCTGCAGAAAGGCGAAGGCCGTACCTACTCCAAGGTAATCAAGATGGTGAAGTCGCCCAAGACCGGCGCATACACCTTCCAGGAGCAGATGGTCCCCAACGACGCAGTACAGGGCATCCTCAAATAACACTTCCCCATCACGTCGGGCGCAAGCCCGTCACGGAAGACTCCGGGAAATCCCCCGGAAACAGCCTGCCGCCTCATCGCGGCAGGCTGTTTCCGTTTACCCCGGCCCCGAGCCGCGCCGCCATCCCATTCCTCCCACTCCTCCCATCTCTC
>URLF01000036.1 GCA_900548705.1 uncultured Porphyromonadaceae bacterium
TCTGAGTTTCGACATAGAGAGCCGTGAATACAACGGCCGCTGGTATACCAGCATCCGTGGTTGGAAAGCAGAACCCGCCACCGAAGGCGCACCGGCTGCTGCACAGGCTTATCCCGCTGCCCCCACCTTCCCCCAGCCCGCACCCGGATTCGGCGCAGCTCCCCAAGCGCCCGCTTATGGCGCACCTCAGGCAGCTCCCGGCGGTTTCCCCACCCCTCCCGCTCCCGCAGAAGCAGCCAACGACGACCTCCCCTTCTGATGCTGGCCCTACATTAAGGAGAGACCGACGTAGTCGATACATATCTATCGAAAGAACATCGCTTCGTGATGTTGCCCCGGAGTCCACATCGCTCCCGGCCATACATCCCGGAGCGATGTCCTTTATATCCCCATCCCAACTTTTACCACACACATTTGTTAACAATATCGTATACCCATATCTTGTCGATAATGGAAACAGGAGCCGCCAAGAGCCGGAATCGGCCCTTTAACTCACCGCATTCAATAAACTCGACAGACTTGTTGACAAATAGACGTTTTTTTGTTAAATTTGCCAAGTCGGAACAAAACCACATCTAATGGAGAATCCCAAAGAAGAAAAGAAAACGGGAAAAACGTCGGGATGGATTGCCAGGCTTACCACAAAAGGGATGAACTGGTATAACTACTCCACCTCCGGGGTGTGGAGCGACACGCGACGCAACTGGAAAGTCAACCTTATGAAGACGGCCAATCTATCGGTAAGGTCATTCCTCAACGCCGACCTCCAGAATCGCGCCGCATCCCTGACCTACCAGACGTTACTCGCAATAGTCCCCGCGCTGGCGTTGTTATTTGCCATATGCCGGGGGTTCGGCTTCCAGAATCTCGTCGAAAGCCAACTGTTCAGCTCTTTTCCAGCCCAGTCTAAGGCGGTAGCCACAGCCCTGAAATTCGTCGACTCTTATCTCGCCCAATCATCTGAAGGAATCTTTGTCGGCATAGGTATCATTTTCCTGTTATGGACCCTGATATCCCTGTTGTCAAATGTCGAGGACGCGTTCAACAAAATCTGGGGAATCCCTCAGGGACGCACTATCTGGAGAAAAATCACCGACTACACAGCTATCTTCCTGATTCTGCCGGTGCTGATGATATGCGCCAGCGGTATCACCGTCTTCATGTCCACGACCATCCAGGACAACCTGCCGATTGACTTTGTGTCCCCGATTGTCTCAACCATCCTTGACTGCTCATCACTGGTATTGGTATGGTTGTTCTTCGCGGGAAGTTACATGCTGATACCCAACACCAAGGTAAAATTCAAAAATGCGTTCATAGCAGGCATGCTGGCCGGAACTGCATTCCTGATTCTCCAATGGCTGTTTGTCAACGGACAGATATACGTCACGAAATACAACGCCATTTACGGATCATTCTCATTCCTCCCACTGTTGCTCATATGGTTGCAACTTGTCTGGCTCATCACCCTCTCCGGAGCGGTCTACTGCTACTCCTCACAAAACATATTCGAGTTCAGTTTCACCAACGAAATCTCCAAAATTTCCGATGATTACCGTTGGAGGATTGTACTCTGCGTGATGACAATAGCCACAGTCCGTTTCGCCAAGGAGGAGAAGCCCCTGACAACCCATCAGATTTCAGAGCAATACGGTCTGCCGATTTCACTGGTGACCGCCGCCGTGAATCGTCTGCTCAGTGCGGGACTGCTCCTGAATGTGGTAGACAAACCCGGCGACGATGTCTGCAGCTTCGTACCTTCGGTCTCCCCGGCCACTCTTACGTTAGGAGAAGTAATCCGAAAAGTCGCGGACACAGGATCATCGGGATTCATACCCGGATTCGACAAACGGTTCGGGCATCTCAACACCACCATCGACTCACTGCACAAAGCGGCTTTTGAAAAAGCCGACACAATACTCGTATCATCTTTAACCATTAATGACATCAAAAATGAAAAGCCCAATCGCAACTGACAAGGCTCCCGGAGCTATCGGCCCCTACAGCCAGGCTATCGACTGCGGACCCTTCCTCTTCGCGTCCGGTCAAATTCCCCTTATCCCCGAAACCGGTGAAATCCCCGAAGGGATAACCGAGCAGACACGCCAGTCGCTCCGTAATGTGAAGGCCATTCTCGAAGCCGCCGGCCTGACAATGGACAACGTTGTAAAGACCACCGTATATCTCGCCGACATGGGCGACTTCGCCGCCATGAACGCCGTTTATGCCGAAGCCTTCAACGCCCCCTATCCCGCACGTTCAGCTGTAGCCGTGCGCGAACTTCCCAAGAAAGTCCTGGTGGAAATCGAAGTGCTCGCAGCCAAATAAGCCATTCTTCTCCATTCTCACTTACAAAAAGGTCTGTCTGGTGTTTGTGCCAGACAGACCTTTCCATATCCATGTATTTACATGGCCGGGCTATCCCCGGCCTGACAATCAGCCGTATTTTGAAATTTTGCGGAGCTGCGGTTCGTCAAGGATTCTTATCCGACGACCGTCAACCGTGATAAGCTTCTCGGCAACGAAACCTGAGAGGGTACGGATGGCGTTGGAAGTGGTCATATTGGAGAGATTGGCCAAATCTTCACGCGCCATATATATTTTAAGAGTCATATTGTCATCCTCGAAACCATAATGGTCGCTCAAGACAATCAAAGCTTCAGCCAGGCGTCCACGGATATGTTTCTGCGTGAGGTTGACAATCTTGGTATCCGAACCGCCGAGATTGCGCGACAGCTCGTGGATGAAGAACCAGGCGAGCTTGCGGTTGTTGTTAATCATATCCTTGACCAAAGTCATAGGGAGGGTGCCGACCGTGGAGGGCTCAAAAGCCGCCGCTGACGAATTGTAACGTTCATTGGCGAAATACGCGCGGTAGCCGAAATATTGCACCGACCTTATCAGGCGAAGAATCTGCACGCGGCCTCCCACACCATCCTTGAATTTCTTGACTTTGCCTTGCAGAAGACACCAGAGATATTCCGGCTCCTCCCCCTCGGCATAGATCATTTGGTTTTTCTTGAAGTTATGGATAACGAACGCATCGATAATCCGACGTTTCTCCTCGTTGTTGAGAACCGTCCAGATTTCCGACATATCCTCGCTCATTACCTTTTCAAGCGCTTTCTTTATCATATTTATCTGACTTTTCCGGCCTCGGCGCTCTCCACACCTGACCGCATAGAATCAAACTCGGATTATTCCTTTTATGTTTTAAAACACAAAGTTACAACAATTTTTCCAACCTCCAACTTTTTACTGATATTTTCCATTTTTCCCTCCTACATAACCAGCCGTTTATACTCAATAGAAAAAAAGTGTTGAAAAATTTTGTCAGTTCGGAAAGATTGTCTAACTTTGCACTCGCAAAGACGCAAGAGGCGCAGGCAACTCTCCGCAAGGCCGCTCAGAAACAAGCAGCCGATGAGAGAAAGACAGATGGCGGGATAGCTCAGTTGGTTAGAGCGTCGGATTCATAACCCGGAGGTCCCGAGTTCAATTCTCGGTCCCGCTACCATCAGAAACGGTCATCCAATCGGATGACCGTTTCGCTTTTGTCTCCCTATATGCTTCCCGTCTCAATGCGTCATGATTTGACGATTTTTCGTATCTTTGCGATACGTTTTTAGCAATCCCGATGGCTTTATTTGACACATATATAATAATAGTAGCGGCTGGAAGCGGGAGCCGGTTCGGTTCCGAGGTTCCCAAACAGTTCTGCCTTCTTGACGGGAGGCCGGTGGTGATGCATGCCATAGAGCGGCTTCTTGAGGCCGTGCCGGGGGCCACCCCCATACTCGTCATCTCCCCATCCGAGCAATCCAGATGGGAAAAACTGTGTGAGGATTTCCATTTCACTTCCCCGCTTGTTGTCCACGGAGGAGCGACACGCTGGGAATCGGTCAAGAACGGACTCGCGGCAATCCCTTCAGACTCCCGCCCGAATTCCATCGTCCTTATACATGACGGAGCGCGTCCGCTGGTTGATGCCCCCACGGTGAAACGCGTCTGCGCGGCAGCCGTCAACACCGACGGCGCGATACCAGCCGTAGCGGTCAGCGACTCGCTGCGCCAGATTGACGCGGACGGTGTAAGTTCCATCCCAGTCAACCGAAGTGATTTCCGGGCAGTCCAGACCCCGCAGGGATTTATCCTCTGGAGATTGCGCGAGGCCTATTCCCTCCCCTACCAGGAGTCGTTCACCGATGACGCGTCGGTGATGGCCGAAGCGGGATTCGAGAACATTTTCCTGGTGGAAGGCAACCCCGACAACATCAAAATCACCAACCCACGCGACATCCTCATAGCAGAGGCGATAATGTCTGCGGCAAAGTAGCCCCATATCATTTCTGTCACACCACCCCATAGATGGCTACCCCGCGCGAATTCGACATAAAATATCTCAAGGGTATAGGCCCGGTCAAGGCCAAACTCCTTGATGAGGAACTGGGCATCAAGTCGCTTCACGACCTGGTGCATCATTTCCCGACCCATTATGTCGACCGCTCGAAAATCTATCCCATCCGCTCATTCCGCGACGAGATGCCCTACATACAGGTCAGGGGTAGATTCGTCAGTTTCACAATCCACGGCGAAGGGGCCAAACGCCGGTTGACCGGCCTATTCACCGACGGGACAGCCACGATGGAAGTGGTGTGGTTTCAGCGCATAAAAGCCCTGCAGGAGGCATATCATACCGGTTCGGAATACATCCTTTTCGGGAAGCCCCGCGAATTCAATGGCCGCTGGAGCATGACCCATCCCGAGGTGGACCTTCCGGAATCAGCCACCGCCTCGCAAGGGTTGCGGGGGGTGTACCCCCTCACGGAGAAACTGCGCAACAGAGGCGTGACCTCCCGGATGATTTTCCAGTGGATAAGCAATGCCCTGGCGACGGTAAGGCACTTCGAAGAAACCCTTCCTGCCGAGATTCTGACCCAACGGCAACTCCTCGACGCGGATTCGGCATTGCGCACCATACACAACCCACGCAATCACGACGCGCTCAACCGCGCACGCCTGCGCCTGAAATTCGAGGAACTTTTCTACCTGCAGCTCAACATACGTCGTTACGCCTGCAAACGGGCCGCGTCAGTCCAAGGACGTCCCTTCCCACGCATAGGGATGTTCTTCAACAACTTCTATTCCCAAGTGTTGCCCTTTCCGCTTACCGGGGCCCAGAAACGGGTGTTGAAGGAAATCAGGGCGGATGTCGGGTCAGGAAAACAGATGAACCGTCTGGTCCAGGGAGATGTCGGCTCGGGAAAGACCATAGTCGCGTTGATGGCTATGCTTATGGCGCTCGACAACGCCACTCAGGCTTGCCTAATGGCACCGACGGAGATTCTTGCCACCCAGCATTACGAGTCAATCCGTGGAATGGCCGCGCAGCTCGGGGTCAATGTCAAGTTGCTGACAGGCTCCACCCGCAAAAAGGAGAGGGAAGAAATCGCCGCCGGACTGGCTGACGGCTCGCTGCATATCCTTGTCGGCACCCACGCGGTCATCGAGGACAATGTCCGTTTCCGCAATCTCGGACTCGCGGTGATTGACGAACAACACCGTTTCGGAGTAATGCAACGGGCGCGTCTGTGGGGCAAGAATGTCATCCCTCCCCATATTTTGGTGATGACCGCCACCCCCATTCCGCGCACACTCGCCATGACCCTTTACGGCGACTTGGATGTATCAGTCATTGATGAACTTCCTCCGGGTCGCAAGCCTGTCACCACCCTCCTGCGGTTTGACGACCAGCGACAACAGGTCTACCGCTCCATCGGGCGGCAATTGGCCGAGGGACGACAGGTCTACATCGTCTACCCTCTTATCCTTGAAAATGAGAAACTCGACCTGAAATGTCTCGAGGAGGGCTATGACCTGATTCGCGAGACATTCCCATCCTACAATGTCGTCTACGTCCATGGCAAGATGAAGCCGAAAGAAAAGGACTACCAGATGAAACTCTTCATCGAGAACAAGGCCCAGATAATGGTGGCCACAACGGTGATAGAGGTCGGGGTCAATGTCCCCAACGCGTCAGTGATGGTTATAGAGAACGCCGAACGGTTCGGCCTGTCGCAGCTCCATCAGCTGAGGGGACGCGTGGGACGTGGAGCCGACCAGAGCTTTTGCGTGCTGATGTCGAAACGCAAGATTGCCGGCGATACCCGCAAACGTCTTGAGATAATGACCTCCACCACCGACGGCTTCCTTATCGCCGAGGCCGACCTGAAGACCCGTGGCCCAGGCGACCTGGAGGGGACAATGCAAAGCGGCATGCCGATGGAGCTGCATGTCGCCAACCTCGCGACCGACGGCCAGATTGTCCAGATCGCCAGGGATTCGGTCGATGCCATACTCGCCACAGATCCCTCCCTTTCTGCTCCAGGTCACGATATGTTGTTGCCTGAACTCGCGCGACTGTTCTCGCGAAAAACCGATATGAGCCGGATTTCATAAGGTAGATTATCCAAGACTGTAGCCTTCAAGACATTGCACATTTTATTACGGTCTGTGCAAAACATATGACCGTAATTATGCGCAAAACATCACCCATTTTTAAGTTGTTTAAAAACATGCTGTAAAACATATTTCCTCAACTCTTTATTTCACAATGAGTTAACATCATTTCTCCTGACATCGCCTGATTATTAAACTATTTTAATACTGAATTTTTTCCCGAAGAGCTTTATTTTTAGTAACTTTGGAAAGACAAAACAACCCGCGTCGCGGGTTTATTGTTTACAAACCGACACCTAACATCCCGCCCCAATGCAAACCACCCTCGTCATCATCAAACCATCGGGAATACAAAGAGGAATTTCCGGAGAAGTAATATCACGTTTTGAGAAAAAAGGCCTGATAATTGCCGGCATAAAGATGATGGAGCTGTCAGAGCCGCTTTTGCGCGAGCATTACGCCCATCTCGTAAACCGCCCCTTCTTCCCCTCTTTGCTTCGTTCGATGATGGCAACTCCGGTGATTGTGATGGCAATAAAAGGTGTCGATGCCGTAGAAGTGGTGAGAGGTATGACAGGCGGCACCAACGCCCGCAAAGCCTTGCCGGGAACTATCCGTGGCGATTACGCGATGAGCGGACAAGAAAATATCGTCCACGCTTCGGATTCCCCCGAAAACGCCTCAATAGAAATAGCCCGTTTCTTCAAGGCCGGGGAAGTTTTCGACTACACCCCCACTATCCTCTCCTCTATCTACTGCGCCGATGATTTAAACGCTTAAAACCTCTCTCAACACAGTCAACAGGAAATGCTTTTTTGTAAACTCGACAAATTCGTAATACTGGCCGCGACGGCCCTCCTGGCGTTTTCGAGCAACGCACAGTCGTTCAAACTCCCCAAAGCCCACAACGCCGAGCATCAGGGTCTCATCGCCAAACAGGAAAACATCGGCAACCAGATCTCCGTTGAGGAGACCAAAGCCTTTGTCGACAATCTTTTCAAAGAGGAAGAGGAACCGGAACTTGATATCTACACCGAAGGATGGGAGTCCAAACGCGTCAACGCATACGCCGGAATGGATGTCCCCGACACCAAGGTAATCGATGTAAGCAATTTCGCGATGCCTACCCCCGGGTATGTGACCTCCCCTTACGGCTATCGTCCCCGTTTCCGTCGTGTCCATAAAGGTATCGACCTCAAGCTCCAGACCGGCGACACGGTACGCGCCGCCTTTGACGGACGTGTCCGGCTGACCAACTTCGAGCGCAAAGGATATGGTTATTATGTGATTGTGCGCCATCCCAACGGACTTGAGACCGTATACGGCCACCTCTCCAAGTTTCTCGTGAAACCTGACCAGTATGTCAAGGCGGGTGAACCTATCGCTCTGGGAGGAAACACAGGCCGCAGTTTCGGCAGCCACCTCCATTTCGAGACCCGTTACATGGGTTATCCAATCAATCCGGCAGCAATCTTCGACTTCGCCAACCAGACAGTCCACACCGACCAATATACCTTCGACAAACGGACATACACCCAGCCCCGTAACTTCGATCCGGGAGCCAACCAGGAATATGCCAAGCAATATCTGGCAGCCAATCCGCAGAAAGCATCCTCCTCAAAATCGAAATCCGGCAAAGCCAAAACTTACACTGTCAAACGTGGAGATTCACTCAGCCGCATAGCCTCACGCAACGGGGTCACCGTGCGTCAGCTCTGCAAGCTCAACGGTTTGTCAACCAAAGCAAAACTCACTCCCGGCACAAAGCTGCGCCTGCGCTGATTCCCATCCTGACAAGACCATACACAGATACCCTCCCATAACAAGTCCCGGAATCTGATGAGATTCCGGGACTTGTTTCTTTTTAGTTTTCCCTCCCCATTATTTCAGAGGATAGCAATAGCTAATGTAATTTCTGACATATGGATTTTGACAAGCTAACCGCAAGGTTGGTGGATGATATCAGAAGGTGACATGGAGAGCTATCCGCAATCCGGAACGGGATGATGCAGGTTGTCCCTCACGATAGGTAAGCCTCCACACATAATCCACCCTCAGACACTTAAAGAAATTATCTATACCGGCGGAAATCTCCATATATGGTTTCCCATGCATCGGTTCATAAGGCGCACTGACCGGAAACAGATACAGGTCTGGGGACTTGAGAGGATTGTTCTTGTCACTCAACGCGCCCAACCATCCCCTGAAAGCAAACGCCTCGCGGAGTTTGAGTTTCTTTACCAACGGAATATAATTCAATATCGCCCCGTTGGCCCAATACGTCATATCCCAGGAGACATAACTGTCGTTGATGAATTCCAGCGGATTCATGAGAGCGAAACTCTCGGGCTGAATCGTGTATGAGAGGTTGGCATTGGGAATCAGAAGGCTCAGATATGGGGAACGGCTCCAGACATGGCCACCTTTCACCATGAAATCAACGAAACCGAACGCCGACAGCCAGAACCGCTTGGAGAAACTTGCCTCCGTCTTGTTGACGGTGAACGGCGCCCCGAACAGCCCTTTGGGAGCATAGGTATGAGTCAGGACAAAAACCGGCGCGTCGAGATTGACCGGGATGCGCTGCGTCTTTGTCTGGAAAAACTTCTCCCCGGGGGCATAACGCAACTCCACGGAGAAATATGTCTCATTATAATGCGGGGTCACCACCCCGCTGCTGTTCACGAACGGCACCCAGGTAGTGGCTTCCTGACGTTCGAGATTCGCCGAAGCCTTCACCGAGAAGTTGTTGGCCAGCTCCAACGTGTAGTCGAGGCGAGTCTGCCTACGATAGGTCATCAACACATTTTCCATTCGTTTCAGCGACAGGAAGACATTGTCAGGATTGGTGAAAAGGTAATGCTGCCCGACCTGGTCGACATCATATTTTTCCGACACCATAATTGAATGCACCGGAAACTCCCTCTGGTGGTCGCGCTTGCGGTTGAACGAGTATTCCAGCTCCGCCCCATATTTCCATTTCCTGTCCTTGGTGCCATAGGCGGCATATCCTTTGGCGAACCAATGGGGAGAGAGGGCCGCGGTGGTTGTACCTCCGAGCCTGAGCCTTACCCCTTCGATGGAATTTCCGCTGATAAATGTGTTTACCGGCCCGATGTCAAACTTAGAGTTCTTGCCTGTCTTGACATATCCCGTGAAGAAAATCTTCAGTATTTTCTCACCATAATAATACAGTTTCACGCCACGCAGACGTTCCATCAGCTGCCCTATGCGGTCCTCATTGACCGAGGCCGCCACGATACGTTCCTTTTTCCAGAAATCATCATCGCGGGCATAGGCCGCAGGATCGCTGAAAGTGTCACCAAGACGGTCAAACAGCTCGGCACGTTCAGGAGGCAGGAAACTATGGTCTTTATAGGCGGTGGTACGATGGATATACAGCCCCTGTGTACCCTTGATGATTGACAGTTCGACATCGAAATCATCAAGAGTCTTCAACCTGGCACCATTCGGGGCCTGCTCGAACTCCTGAATTATCTGGAGATGGTCGACGAAATTGAGATTGATTGACGGGGGCACATTCATCCTCACTCTCCTCACAAACATCGTTGAGTCACCCTCGGCCACATACAGCCGTCCGGTGAAACCGAAAGAGGCCGGATTGCGGGGGGCGAAGCTCAATTCAATCAGCCTTCCTCCATCATGAGCATCCACGGTGTCGGTGAGATAGAATTTGTAGAAATCCGGAGCGATGCGCGACAATGGTGAGACAAACCGGTTCTGGAGAATGTTGACATCCTCGTCATACAGGTCAATCTCCCGGAACATGTCCTCCATCAAGGTCTGCATGCTGCGCTCATCGGCCAGTTCGTCAACCCCTCCGGCCTTGACTCCAAGCAAGTATGTCTTTTCGGAACGCGGGTCTCGGCGATATATCACTTGCGACACCTTCTCCTTAACCGACAGAGGCAACACTGGTTTTCCGGTGACGGCAGACGTATCGACATGTTCCCTCACGAAGTCAAATTTTCCGGGCTTGCGGGGCGATTTCCCATCCCCCTCCTTCTCCTCCATATCGACCTTGTCAAGTCCGAGGGTGATACGCTCATAACGGGTGAAACTGTAATGGTCTCTTCTTCGCGGATCGGTGATCGAATCTGCATCACGGATACGACGCGCGAAGTCGACAGCCGGATTGTTGCGTTTGGAGTAATGCTCCTTGCGGCGCCTTACCGTCACCTCTTCAAGCTGATGGCCGGCAGGGACAAGCATCACCCTGATTGCCGCCACCTGACGGCCTACCGTCTCCGTCCGTTTGGCGTAACCCATGGCGGAGAATTCAAGTTCAGCGCGGAGAGCGTTTATCGTCAGCCAGGCGCGGCCATCCTCATCGGCCATGGCCCCCTGGGTGGTGTTCTTGACATAAATGGCTGTGAAAGGCACGGGTTCTCCGGATACGGAGTCTATCACCTCCACCAGCAGCTTGCCGGGAGCCGCATACAGCGAGGCGGGGAGAATAATGGCGACAGCTACCGTCAGCCACAGGATGAATATGCGTAGTCTTGTTTTTTCCAAACTTTGATGTTAACTTTGCAAAGTTAGTCATAAATCCCAAACCGGACAAATGACGGAGAAAAACCGCATAGAAATCCCATCCAAATGGCAAAAGAGATAGAACGCAAATTCCTGGTCACAGACCAGTCATACCGCGAGGCAGCCACCACCGTACTCCATATCACACAGGGTTATATTTCACGCCGAAAAGAGGGGACTGTCAGGGTGCGTGTCACCGATGGCCACGGGTTCCTGACCGTCAAAGGGAAAACCGAGGGAATCTCACGCGACGAATGGGAATATGAAATTCCCCTGGAGGATGCCTTGGGGATGCTCCGGGGAGTCTGTGAAGGGAACATCGTCGAGAAAGAACGATACAAAGTCCCTTACGGAGGACTTATCTGGGAGGTGGACAGGTTTATCCGGCCGAATGGCGGGCTTGTTGTGGCCGAAGTGGAACTGCCGTCAGCCTCAACCCCTTTGACACTGCCCCCGTTCGTGGAGAAGGAGGTCTCAAGCGACCCGGCATATTACAATTCCAATTTGTAATCCACGGTTTTAAAAGCCGGAACGGTTTCCACAAAAAATGTTAAACCAAGAGACTTATTCCCGGCAAAACAGAGGATTATTAGTAATTTTGTCTACGTTTTATCCGCAACCAATCATACCTGAATTTTATGCTGCGTAAAATCCGTGTTACCCTCGCGATAATCTTCTGGGCACTCATCACGGCGATGTTCCTCGATTTCACCGGGACACTTCACCATTGGCTGGGATGGATGGCCAAAATACAGTTTCTTCCGGCAGTGCTGGCCCTCAATGCCGTAGTGGTCACCGGCCTGGTGGTGCTGACCCTCCTTGTGGGACGCGCCTACTGTTCGGTAATCTGCCCGTTAGGTGTGCTTCAAGACATCGTGTCAAACCTGTCGGCACGCCGAAAGGGGAAGAAAAAGCGTTTCAAATACCATAAGGCCCATAACGTTGCGCGTTACGTCATCCTCGGGGTCTTCATCCTCCTGCTCGTGGTCGGCTTCACCGCCATCGCGTCACTCATAGCGCCATACAGCGCTTATGGCCGTATGGTCCAGAATCTGGGGCAACCTCTGGTAATCTGGCTTAACAACCTCTTTGTGCCGCTGGCCGAGCATTACGACAGTTACGCCATATACACCCGTGAGGTATGGATACGTTCCTTGCCGGTGTTCATCGTGGCCGCCGTCTCGCTGGTGGCGATTGTCATCCTATCCTGGCGCGGGGGACGCGTGTATTGCAACACGGTCTGCCCCGTCGGCACAATTCTAGGGCTGCTGTCGCGCCACAGTCTGCTGCGTCCGGTGATAGACACCTCGAAATGTATCAGCTGCGGCAGTTGCGCCCGTCGTTGCAAAAGCTCATGCATAGATGCCAAGAACCATACAATAGACCTGAGCCGATGCGTTTCCTGCATGGACTGTATCGATGATTGCTCGAAAGGAGCAATCAGCTTCACTACCCGTCCGCGTCGCCAGGCGGCCGTCACCGGAGGGGACACCCCTCGCCAGGTAGATTCCGGACGCCGCTCCTTCCTGATTGCAGGAGCCACAGCCGCCGGTAGCGCTGTCGCCCTCAAGGCCCAGAAAACCGTCGATGGGGGTCTCGCGGAAATCCTTGACAAGAAACTGCCGGCGCGGCACACCCGGATCTTGCCACCCGGAGCCATAAGTCTCAAGAACTTCACCCAGCACTGTACGGCTTGTCAGCTCTGTGTGTCGGAATGCCCCAACGGCGTGTTACGTCCTTCGACCGACATGAACAGTTTCATGCAGCCCCGGATGGAGTTTGACCATGGATACTGTCGTCCCGAATGCCACGCATGCTCCGATGTCTGTCCCGCCGGAGCTATCCGCCCCATCACCTGGGAGGAGAAAAGTTCCACTCAGATTGGCCACGCCGTCTGGGTGGCCAAGAACTGCGTGGTGCTTGCCGACGATGTGGATTGCGGCAACTGCGCACGTCACTGCCTTGTCGGAGCAATCACCATGGTGCCCTCCGACCCCGCCAATCCCGAGTCACGCAAGATACCCGCTGTCGACGAGACACGCTGTATCGGATGCGGCGCATGCGAGAACCTCTGCCCTGCCCGTCCGTTCTCGGCAATCTATGTCGAAGGGCATGAAATCCATCGAACCGTCTGACCTGAAACCATTATGAAATTCGACATATCACGCCGCGATTTCTTCCGCAAGGCCTCCCTGGCAGCATTGGCAACCTCCCCGTTACTCACCGCCTGCTCAGGTAAAAAAGATGGAGAGACAGCTGACGAACAGTTGCCCCAGACCCCTATCCCCACCGACAAGATGACCCACCGCGTCAATCCCAAGACCGGCGAGGAGGTATCGCTGCTCGGCTACGGATGCATGAGATGGCCGACCAAGCCTGACCTTGCCAACCCCGGGGAGGACCTCATCGATCAGGAAGAGGTGAACCGACTCGTCGATGTCGCCCTCAAGCATGGGGTCAATTACTTCGACACCTCCCCTGCCTACTGCAAGGGACGGTCGGAAGAAGCTGTCGGCATCGCTCTCAGCCGCCATCCTCGCGACAAATATTTCATTGCCACCAAGCTCTCAAACTTCGACCCGTCGACCTGGCCGCGCCAGAAGTCGGAACAGATGTACCGCGACTCCCTGCGCCTGCTCCGGACAGACCATATCGACTATATGCTGCTCCACGCCATCGGCATGGGTAACGAGCCGATGAAAGAGTTCAACGCGAGGTATATCGACAACGGCATGCTCGATTTCCTCGCAGCCGAGAGGGAGGCCGGTCGCATCCGCAACCTCGGATTCTCATACCACGGCGACATCCGTCTTTTCGACATGTTGCTCGATTGGCATGACAAATACAAATGGGACTTCGTCCAGATTCAGCTCAATTATCTCGACTGGGAACACGCCAAGGAAATCAACCCGCGCAACACCAACGCTGAATATCTCTACGGCGAACTGGCCAAGCGCAATATCCCGGCGGTAATCATGGAACCGCTGCTGGGGGGACGTCTCTCCAAGCTTCCCGACTATGTGGTAAAGCTCCTCAAAGAGCAGGAGCCGCAGAAATCGGTGGCCTCATGGGCATTCCGATATGCAGGGACATACCCGAAGGTGCTGACCGTACTCTCCGGTATGACCTATATGGATCATCTGGAAGACAACCTGCGCACCTTCTGTCCCCTCGTGCCGCTGACCGACGAACAGACCAGTTTCCTCCACAAAGTCGCAGGCATCATAGCAGGCTATCCCACAGTGCCGTGTAACGAATGCCAGTACTGCATGCCATGCCCCTACGGGCTCAACATCCCGGCAATCTTCGCCCACTACAACAAATGTGTCAACCAGGGGGAAGTGCCTGATTCCCCAGAAGCGGAGAATTATGCCGAAGCGCGTCAGCGTTTCCTCGTGGGTTATGACCGGGCTGTCCCCAAGCTGCGCCAGGCTTCCCATTGCGTCGGCTGCAAGGAATGTGTCGGCCATTGCCCCCAGAAGATAGACATCCCGGGTGAGATGGCCCGCGTTGATGTCATCGCCGAAAGCCTGCGCCGTGGCATCCCACCAGCGATGAGCTCCTTGATAGCCCTGCTTGGAAAGGGTGACACCTCCCTCGTCGTCGACAACGGACGGCTGACCACCTACACCGGCCGTGGGGTTGCCGACCTCCACCGGCTGCTGACCGAACACCCCCGTATGCTCCAGGGGGCGCGGGTCGCCGACAAAATCGTCGGCAAAGGGGCTGCCGCCCTGATGATTCTCGGCGGAGTCAAAGAGCTTTACACCCCTCTGATCAGCCGCCTCGCCCTTGACCTCCTCTCCGGTTATGACATAAAGACCACCTATGACAAGGTGATTGACCATATCGTCAACCGTGACAAGACGGGATGGTGTCCCGTCGAGACCCTTTGCCGCGACCTCGCCACTCCCAAAGAGTGCGTGGCCGCCATCACCGAATTTTTGAAAAAATGAAGAATATCCGAAATTTCTGCATCATAGCCCATATCGACCATGGTAAAAGCACCCTGGCCGACCGACTGCTCGAATTCACCAAGACCATCGATTCAAAAGACCTCCAGGCCCAGGTGCTCGACGACATGGACCTTGAACGTGAGCGAGGCATCACCATCAAGAGCCACGCCATACAAATGAACTACCGTCTGGACGGTCAGGATTATACCCTCAACCTGATTGACACTCCGGGGCATGTCGACTTCTCCTATGAGGTCTCCCGCTCAATCGCCGCCTGTGAAGGTGCGTTGCTGATTGTGGACGCCACCCAGGGAATCCAGGCCCAGACCATATCCAACCTCTATATGGCCATCGACTCAGACCTCGAAATCATACCGGTAATCAACAAGGTCGATCTCAAGAGCGCGAACCCCGATGAGGTCGAGGATCAGATTGTAGATCTTCTCGGATGCAAACGCGAAGAGATAATCCGTGCCAGCGGAAAGACCGGCATCGGAGTCGAAGAGATTCTCCGCGCAATCGTCGAGCGTGTCCCCGCTCCCAAGGGTGACCCCGAGGCTCCGCTGCAGGCACTGATTTTCGACTCGGTATTCAATCCCTTCAGAGGTATCATCGCCTATTTCAAAATCGAGAACGGAACCATCCGCAAGGATGACTTCGTGAAGTTCGTGGCCACCGGCAAGGAATACCATGCCGACGAAATCGGTGTGTTGAAAATGGATCTCTCCCCACGCCAAGAGCTTTCGGCAGGAAACGTGGGTTACATCATATCGGGTATCAAGACCTCAAAAGAGGTGAAAGTCGGCGACACCATCACCCATGTCAACCGTCCCGCCCCCGCCATCGCCGGATTCGAGGAGGTCAAGCCCATGGTCTTCGCCGGAGTCTATCCCATCGAGGCCGAGGACTTCGAAAACCTGCGCAGCTCGCTCGAAAAGCTCCAGCTCAACGATGCCTCCCTTACCTTCCAGCCCGAATCATCGATGGCCCTCGGTTTCGGTTTCCGTTGCGGATTCCTCGGGCTGCTCCATATGGAAATCATCCAGGAACGACTCAGCCGAGAGTTCAACATGGAGGTAATCACCACTGTCCCCAACGTGTCTTACAAGGTGTTTGACAAGAAAGGGAACGAGACAGAGGTGCATAACCCCTCCGGACTCCCCGACATCACCCTGATAGACCATATCGAAGAGCCGTACATACGCTCATCCATCATCACCACCACCGACTTCATCGGCCCGATCATGACCCTCTGTCTTGGCAAACGTGGTGAACTGGTGAAACAGGAGTTCATCTCCGGAAACCGTGTGGAACTGATTTTCGACATCCCTCTCGGAGAAATCGTGATTGACTTCTACGACAAACTGAAATCAATCTCCAAAGGGTATGCATCGTTCGACTACCATCTCCACGACTTCCGCAACTCCAAACTGGTCAAACTTGACGTGCTGCTCAACGGCGAACCTGTAGACGCGTTGTCTACATTGACACATGCCGACAACGCCGTGCAGTTCGGTCGCCGGATGTGTGAGAAACTCAAGGAGCTGATTCCGCGCCACCAGTTTGACATCGCCATCCAGGCAGCCATCGGCGCGAAAATCATCGCCCGCGAGACAATCAAGGCAGTCCGCAAGGATGTGACAGCGAAATGTTACGGCGGCGACGTGTCGCGTAAACGTAAACTTCTCGAGAAACAGAAAGCCGGAAAGAAACGTATGAAACAGATCGGGTCGGTACAGGTTCCGCAAAAGGCATTCCTCGCCGTGCTGAAACTCGATTAATCTGTAATACCATACCGACAAAAAAAGATGGCGTCCGCGAAAACGGGCGCCATCTCCGGTTTATGTCGGGGCGTAAGGGTCATCAGCCCCTATGGTTCAGCTCTTGTTTTAAAGTTAAGCAGATGAAATTCGAGAGAAACCTTTAATCAGACTTCCGGTCATCAATAGTTCCACTGGCAGGCAATCATTCCGAGGTTGGTGTCACCGATGGTGCGGAGGTCGGAAATCATATTGTAACGACAGTTGACATATGTCAGAGCTTGGTCGAAGGAGACATCAAGCATGGTCAGCTGGTTGTTGTTGCAAAGCAGACGCTGCAGGAATGTCTGGTTCGAGAGGGTAAGCTCTGTAAGGTCATTGTAAGAGCAGTCGACAAAGAGAAGGTTCGGACAATTGCTTACGGTAAGCTCGGAAAGGTTGTTGTAGGAGCATACCAGGTCAAGCAGACGGGAACAGTCGTTGACGGCGAGCTGCTGCATATTGTTGTCGGTGCAGAGGAAAGAACTCAGCGAAGGAAGATTGGCTACGACGAGCTTCTGGATTTCATTGTCATCGACATTGAGGTTCTGAAGGCTGGTCAAGCCTGAGAGTACCAGTCCGGAAAGCTTGTTGTAACCGCAGTAGAGATTCTTGAGATTGGTGCAGTTGCTTACCTGAAGGTTCTCAAGATGGTTGCCCTGGCAATTGAGGGTTTTAAGGGTAGAGGAATTCGAGACATCGAGGTCAACCAGCAGATTGTTGGAGATATTCACGGTCTCGATAAGAGGAGTGGCAGTGATGTCAAGTTCGGTGAGGCGGTTCTTGTAGATGTTGAGAGTCACCAGACCGGAGCATCCATCGAGGTTGGCCTTGCGCAACTGGTTGCGGGAGGCATTGAGGTCGGCAAGCGCGGCATCATTCTCAACCGAGAGGGAAGCCAGCTTGTTGCGGGAGACATCCACCTTGGTCAGCGCCTTGAAACCGGAGAGGTCGAGGCTGCCGGCGAGGTGTTTGTCCTTCCAGTCGATGGCTGTCACATGGCCATTCTCCACTGTGACACCCTCCCATGTAGCGGGAGATTTGAGGTCAGTGATTTTGAGGGCCTGTGCATTGGTGGCGTCCTTTTCAGCAGGTTCAGCCATGAAGGCCTGCAGCTGACGAAGTTCGTTCTTGTCGATTTTCTGGGCGAAAACAGTCACGCAACCCAGCATGAGAGTCATCAGTAATAGAGCTTTTTTCATATCTAAATAGTTGTTAGTGAATAGTCATTAACCGTGTTTTAGGTTGTTTATACCTTATAAACACGGCTGTATGGAAAAAGTTGGAGTGGAACGGTATCTTTTTTGAACATACAGGAACACAAGACAGACTCCCGGAAAATTTGCCAGGAGTCTGTCTTATGAGGCTCATCCACAAATTTGTCAGAATGCCTTCAGGCAAAGGTCAGTAATCCAGATCCAGAGAGGACAGAAGGCGATGAAAAGCACCACGGACAACGCCAGGGAGGATGTACCGGTGGCGACATAGGTGTCATACTCATCGGCAATAATCACTCCGGAGAAAGCGGGGGGCAGTGCGCCTGCGACCACGAGCATCTTGAGATTGAGGGGATCCATCTTGAAAATCAATCCGACAATCAGCAACAGGGCCGGCATCACAATCAACTTCATTATGGAACCAAGCACAGCCTGCCAGTTGATTGTGACCTTGACAGAGGAGAGCGTCACACCTGCGGCGAAGACTGCCAGAGAAGCGTTTGCCCCCTTGATAAGGTCAAACGAAGGGGATGCCCATTTAGGCCAGGGGATTCCGATGATGACCCATATCACAGCGAGGATAGGAGCCCAGGCCACAGGCTGGGCGAGCGCGTGAAGCACAGGTGCCCAGGCCGAAGGACGTTTCTTCCCTGCGGGAGTGGGGTTGGTCTTCTCAAGCGAGGCGTTGAGCAGCGACAGTCCGACAGGAATACCGACCGCATTGACCACGATGCCTACTATCGCGACCACGAGGGCCACATAAGGGGTGGTGCCGAAAATAGGCTCAAGCACCGCGAAGCCGAGGAATCCTATGGTCGAGGAACCACTGATAAGGGCCATGATTGCGGCATCGGCTCCGGTGTTTTTCTTGAAACACCATTTGTAGACGTAGTAGACCAGCATAAAGCAGAACATCATCACAATCAGTGATATCAACGAAAGCTTGATGTCCTGGACCAGCATCTCACGGGAAGCGTCGACAATCGACACGAACAAGGCTGCCGGCAACGCGTAGTCAAGCACGACCTTGTTGAACGCCTTGGCGTTCTCTCCGTTGAAAATCCCTTTCTTGCCGGAGATATAACCGGCAAGCATCACTACTATGATGGGGACAATTGCGTATAAAATAATATGTACCATAATCCTTGAAACGTGAACGATTAACTTTCCCGATTATTAAGACGGTCAGACCGTTATGTCGATAAGCGGTGTCGGATTGAGATATCCGATATGACCGCTCTCCTTGCCGGAGTCGGCGGCAAGCTGTACATCTATCAATGCCGGAGCCTTGGATGCGATAGCCTCTTTCAGCGCGGCTGAAAACTCGTCGGGAGTGGTGACATAGTAGGTCTTTGCCCCGAAAGCCTCGCCGAGCTTATCATACCTGGCGTTGACATCAAGAGTCGTAGGCGCGGGATCGGCAGTCTTGTCGAGAGGCACACCGATACCGTTGTAGATACCTCCGTTGTTAAAGATGCAGACAGTCACAGGAAGGTGGAAACGGCAGATGGTAGAGAAATCCATACCTGAGAAACCGAATGCCGAGTCACCCTCGATAGCCACCACAGACTTGCTGGTGGCGACAGCCGCACCGATTGCCGAACCCATGCCCATACCCATTATGGCCCAGGTGGCGCAATCCACGCGATGGCGGGGAAGAGACATGTCTATCGCGTCGCGGGTATCATCAAGGGTGTTAGCTCCCTCATTGACCAGAATCACATCCGGATTACCCTCAATAACAGGCTTGGCGGCGCTCAACGCGCTCCAGTGGGTCATCGGAACGGTCTTTGTGGCGAGCCGTTCGGCAAACTTGGCATTCTTGGCTTTCGTGACAGCCTGAAGGCCAGGCACCCAAGCGGCATCCATCGACAGGGAGACACCCTTGAGGGCGGCAATCATAGCCTCCAATGAACTACGGAGGTCACCTACAACAGGCGCGTCTATATGGCGGTTGGAGTCTATCTCCTCAGGATCGATGTCGAGCTGGATGAATTTTCCCTGAGGATTCCATTTGCCATGGCCACGGCTGAGCAGCCAGTTGAGACGGGCGCCGACAAGAACCACGACATCGGCATCCTCCATTATCTGCGAGCGGCAAGAGAGGGCACTCAGCGGATGATTGTCAGGCAGCAATCCTTTCGCCATCGACATCGGGTAATAAGGAATACCGGTGGTTTCCACCAATTCCTTTAGCAGGTCTTCAACCTGGGCATAAGCCGCTCCCTTTCCGAAAAGGAACGCAGGCTTCTTTGCCGAGGCAAGAAGCGATACTGCACGGCTGACAGATTCAGGTGAAGGAATGACACGAGGGCACGGATCAACCGGAGTCTGCAACAATGCCTCGGCGACATCATGGTCAAGAACCTGACCGAGGGCAGGAGTAGTGATGTCGAGATAGACACCGCCGGGGCGTCCTGAAATCGCCGCACGGTACGCCCTGACTACTCCGGTCGGGATATCTTCAGCCTTGTTGACACGGTAGGCGGCCTTCACAAGAGGTTTTGCGATGTTGAGCTGGTCAAGACCTTCGTATGTACCCTGTTCAAGATCAATTGGCTCGCGCACTGACGATCCGGAAATCTGAATCATTGGGTAGCAGTTGACCGTGGCGTTGGCTGTGGCGGTAAGTCCGTTCAGGAACCCGAGCGACGACACCGTGAGGAGAACACCGGGCTTACCCGTAAGATAGCCATGGGTCTGGGCGGCCATTCCAGCCTGCTGTTCATGGCGGAAACTGATGAAGCGGATTCCCTGTCCCTGGGCTATGTATGCAGCCTCGGTCACAGGGATACCCACAAGGCCGTACATCGTATCGATGCCCACCATCTTCAAGGCACGCGCCAACAGGTACATGCCTGTCACCTGTTCAGGGTATTTGGGAACGGTTTTACCGCAACCACAGCTATTAGTGTTATTCTGGGAAGTTGAGTTTGTGTCTGACATATCAGTATGGTTTAATCGGATATATTTTTGGGGGAAATGATTATCTGTAAAAACTAAGTTGTTAAGTTTTCAAGCGCCTGCCCGTGACCGGCTACTGACGACGGACGGCAGGATGCCGGCCATGGTACAGGTGCCGAAAACGAAACAACCTAAACCTAAAAACTTAACAACTCTATGGTTCTATTCGGAAAGTCAGCCCATATTGTCAGACTCGCGGGGATTAGACAAATCCGGCGACCATCCGACTATACGGATTACTGCTTAGGAAGCGGCGCGGTGGTGCCGTTCTTGGCGAATGTGGCAATCTCATCGTCGGTATAGCCATAGGCCTTGAGGATCTCTGAGGTATTGCCGCCCAAGGTCGGGCATGGACCGTAAGTAGGCTGGAAGTTAGACAAGGTGAAAGGAACTCCAACGGTGACGAACTCACCAATCTTGCCTCCCTGGTTGATTTTGACGAGGGTGTTGCCGTCATAAAGGGTCTCATCCGTCATAATCTCCTTGGTGTTGAGGACAGGAGCGACGGGTACACCGGCCTTTGAAAGAATCTCGGTGACCTCATATTTCGTCTTGTCGATGGCCCATTCGCCAATGCGTTTGTAGATTGCCTGTTTGTGGCGGTCACGGGCATCAGCGGTGTTGAAATCGGGATTGGTAAGCCAGTCCTCGAATCCGAGAGCCTTGCATGCCAGCTCGAAACCCTTCTCACCTCTCTGGAGGATGATATAGGCGTAAGCGTTGGGGTCTGTCTCCCAGCCTTTGCATTTGTAAGTCCATCCGAGTACTCCCGAACCCTCCTGGTTACCGCTACGCGGAACGAAGTCTCCGAATTTCTGATCGGGGTACTGGGGGAACTGGGTGAGGTAACCGATTCGGTCGAGGGTAAGCTGGTCACGAGTCTTGATACGGCAAAGGTTCAGACAGGCGTTGTGCATCGACTGGTATACGAAGCTGCCTTCTCCTGTGTGCTGTCGCTGCAACAAGGCGGCCAGGATACCGATGGCACAATGCATACCCGTGTTGGAGTCGCCAAGGGCGGCACCTGACTGTGTGGGGACGTCATTGTCGCCCTCCCACCATCCGGTGGTGGAGGCTGCTCCGGCAGTCACCTGTGCTACAGGCTCGTAAGCCTTGAGGTCTTTGTATCTTGATGAAAGGGGGAAACCCTTGATTGTGGCATACACACAGCGGGGATTGATTTTATGGACTACATCCCAGCTGAAGCCAAGTTTATCCATAGCTCCCGGGTGAAGGTTCTCGATGAAGACATCTGCTGTCTCAAGGAGCTTTGTGAGAATCGCCTTGCCATCAGGGGTAGCGGCATCAAGGGCGAGAGATTTCTTGTCGGAGTTGAGCTGCAGGAAATAGTAGCTCGGACAGTCGGGATCAAACTGCAGCTCGTCACGGGTGGCATCACCGGTGCCGGGGCGTTCGATTTTGATAACGTCGGCTCCCAGCCATGCCAGGAGTTGAGTACATGAAGGGCCGGATTGAACACTGGTGAAATCAATCACCTTTATGCCTTGAAGCGGAGCGGTATTCATAACTTATATTTCTTTTTAATTTTGGCTATGTATAAACTGATCAACGTATGCCGAGCAGGGTATCTCTATCATTTATCATAGTTTTGGATTTATAACACTCGCGGGAATTGGTTGGTTCAATATCCATCGGATTATAAAAACAGAAATGTGCCATAACCGACAAACGATGTCGACTATGACACATTCCAGATATTATGGAGCCTATAAAGTCTTCCCTACGTCAGAAGAGAAGGGCTATGCGGTATGCGGCGAACGCAAGCACCCACGCCACGGCTGTATTGTAGAATATCGTGAATAGTCCATAACCCCAGTGACCTGTCTCTTTCACGATTGCCACCACTGTAGCCAGACAGGGGCAATATAGCAGGATGAAAATCATAAACGCCAACGCGGAGGCAGCTGTGAAATCAGGCACTCCGGTAACAGGATTCGGAGCGGTCAGGCGTGTCGACAGAGCCTGGTCTGTGGCCTCGTCGGAGCCGGTGTAAAGCACTCCGAGGGTGGAAACCACAATCTCCTTGGCGGGCACTCCGGCCACTATGGCCACTGTGCCTTGCCAGGAACAGCCAAGCGGCTCCATCACAGGCTGCACAGCCTTGCCGACAGTCTCAAGATAGGAATCCTGGTCGGGGTTGTCTGAATTGCCGAGGGGGAAATAATCCAACGCCCAAACGATGACTGAGGCCACAAGGATGATGCCTCCCATCTTCTGGAGATACTGTTTGCCTTTCCACCACATATGGCGCAAGGAGGTCTTCATCGTCGGGACACGGTATGGGGGAAGTTCCATCACAAAGGGTGTCTCATCGACCTTGAAGAAGAAGCGTCGGAGCAAACGAGCCGTGACCATGGCGACAACCGCACCCAGCAGATACATCCCGAGGAAAACCAGGGCGGCGTGGGCGCTGAAGAATGTGCCGATAAGCAACACATACACCGGCAATCGGGCCGAGCATGACATGAAGGGGGTGATAAGCACCGTGATTATCTTTGACGAACGGCTCTCTATGGCCCTGCATGCCATGACTGCCGGCACATTACACCCGAATCCCATCACAAGGGGGATGAAAGATTTGCCGTGCAGACCGATCTTATGCATCAGTTTATCCATTATGAATGCCGCTCGGGCCATGTATCCCGAATCCTCCATAAAGGATATGAAGAAGAATAGAATCATGATGTTCGGCAGGAAGACAATCACCCCCCCTACTCCACCGATGACTCCGTTGGCAAGCAGGTCTTTCAGCGGGCCGGGAGCCATCTTCTCCTTCACAAGGGCGGCCAGCCAGTCTATGCCATCCTGAATCCAGTCGGCCGGATACGCCCCGACAAAGAATGTGAACCAGAAGATAAAGGCCATCACGCAGAGGAACAACGGGAAACCGAAAAGCCGGCTGGTCACAAACGCGTCGAGGATATGGGTGGTCGACACAACCTGTTCCTGCGGCTGTTTCATCGTCTCGGCCAATGCGCCGGAAATGAATCCATATTTGTCATCGGCAATCATCGAGGAGATATCCTCACCGGGATTGTGACGCTCGAGATAATCAAGCTGGCGGTCGCGCAGGTCAAGCAACTCATCGGCCTTTTTGGATTCCTTTACAAGTTCCTCGATTTCCGCGTCGCGTTCAAGCAACTTTATTCCAAGATAGCGGGCACAGAACTGCTGGTTGATTGTCTTGTCCTGTTTGAGCGCGTCCTTGATTTCCGAGAGAGCCTTTTCAAGGTCCTGGCTGAGCTTGACATGCACATGGCGCACCACGGGATTTTTCCCCTCGTAAACCTGTATGATGGTGTCGAAAAGCTTGTCTACCCCCTCGCCGGTACGGCTGACAGTCGGAACCACCGGCACACCAATCATATTGCCCAACGCCTCGAAATCGAGAACCGCGCCTGAACGACGCAACTCGTCATACATATTCAGGGCGATGACCATCGAATGGTCCATGTCGATAAGTTCCGTGGTGAGATAGAGGTTGCGCTCAAGGTTTGACGCATCTACAACATTCACAATCACATCGGGATTGTTGTCTTTGAGATATGTCCTCACATATCTCTCCTCCGGGGAGTAAGCCGAGAGGGAGTATGTGCCGGGGAGATCGACTATGTTGAATGTGTAACCGTTATGCTTGAAGGTTCCCGACTTCGAGTCAACGGTCACACCGGAATAGTTGCCGACATGTTCCTTCGCGCCCGAAGCGATGTTGAACAGGGATGTCTTGCCGCAGTTGGGATTTCCAATCAGAGCGATATTTATGGTATGCCTGCGTCCGACAAACTCTCCATGGTTATGCTCGTCAAGAACCCCTTCATCCTCCATCGTATGGTCTGAGGCGAATCCGGAATGAGTATGGGAGGCATCATCGGGGCGGTTATCGCCATGTTCGGTGTTGATTGGCATCACCTCGATAAGTGATGCCTCCGTACGACGCAATGAGACCTCATAATTCATTATACGATACTTGACAGGATCGCGCAATGGAGCAGCCAGCAAAGCGGTAATCTTACGCCCCTTCACAAAGCCCATCTCCATCACCCTCTTGCGGAACGCACCGTGACCAAGGATTTTCACAATGACGGCGGATTCGCCGGTTTTCAGATCTGATAATCTCATCTTGTCTCGGAAATAAACTTAAAAAATTGCTCTGCAAAGGTCGGAAAAAATAAATCACAGTGCAAAAAAACTATTTCCGAGTCACCATTTTACCCCTACAATCTAACTTTATTTAACACTTATCAGCCTTCCTTATTCCGAATCAGTCCGATTAAGGCGGATTGTCAGGAGAGGGTAATCTGGGTGGCGGCAACGGGAGTGCGCAGGAAGAGGGAGGCCATCGGGGAGAAGGTGTCGGCGCTTTCGGTGGTTAGATAAGCCGAGGTTGAGGTACGCGACAATGTCTGCTCTATCTCCGGATGACGGCGCAGATAGTCGGCCAGCGAGGCGGCCACGATGTCTCCCTGGGCGATGAGGTTCACCCCCGGCGGGAGAGCCTGCCGGATCTTGGAATAAAGTATGGGATAATGGGTACATCCGAGAATGACGGTGTCAATCTCCGGATCTGCGCCCATCAGGAGGTCGGCATCCTGCCGGACGAAATAATCGGCCCCGGGCTTGTCGGCCTCATTGTTCTCGACCAGAGGCACCCACATCGGACAGGCATGCCCTGTCAGTGTCATACCCGGGAAAAGTTTCTCCACTTCGAGACGGTATGAATCGCTGCGGACGGTACCCGGCGTGGCGAAAAGCCCCACATGGCCGGTTTTGGTCATCTGGCCGAGGGCCTCGACGGTAGGACGGATGACCCCC
>URLF01000037.1 GCA_900548705.1 uncultured Porphyromonadaceae bacterium
ATAAGTACGTATACGAGTACTTATACAGATAAAAAAGCGCTACTCGAATCGGGTAGTGCTTTTTTTATAAAAACATAAAAAAGGAGGTCAAGACATTGAAGAGACAGATGAAGAAACTCATTGTTTCCGCTGTAGCTCTTTCTCTTGTTATTCCTGCGCTTAGCGCACCAAAGGCAGAGGCTGCAAAGAAGCCATCTTTGGTAAAAAAGGTTTCGGTAAAACAAAGAAAGTTACAGTGAAAGGTGTTAAGACAAAGCAGATTAAGAAGACAACTTGGTCTGTGAAAAGCAAGAAGGTTGTCACGCTTTCTAAGAAAAAGAAAAACAGCGTAACAATCAAAGGTAAAAAGGCAGGAAAGACAGTTTTGACTGCCAAAATCAAAGTAGGTAAAAAGACCTACAAAAAGACTTGTAAAATTACAGTCAAAAAAGCAGGCAAAGTAACAGTAACAAAAGCACCGGTGGCAACACCGACCGCACCGGCAAAGGTAACTGATACACCGGGAGCAAAAGCTACGGCTACACCGACGGCTGCACCGACAGCAGTTCCTACACTGCGTGCACTTGACCAGGGTTACAAAACGGCAAAGGCACCGGAAGCAAAAGACCCGGATACATTTCCTACAACAGTGCCGGGAGCAAAGGTTGACCCGGCAACAGCAACTGTGTATGATGAAGATTTTGAGGATGTAGAAACGGGTACAAAGTCGACGGACTGCGTAAACGAGGATACTCCGGATCCGGAAGGATTGCAAAGATGGATTCTTCGCTCGTTCTCAGATGATAACAACACCGGAAAAGATTATCTGGAGGTTGTTGATTCGAGTACACTTCAAACAACATTACGTTTGTATACAATCCTGACATCAAGCATGCCGACGAGTTCGGTCAGCGTACCGGAATAGACAGCGGCGGCGATGAGCGTCCCGAGGTGCTTCATACCTATTTCCGTGATCCTGTGGGTGACGAGAGCTACGGCCGTAATGAATATGCCGTCAACAGCCTTAATGACAGGCTCGTAATTCCGGCTGAAGACCGTGCATGTTATGTAGTGGAGGATATGTGGATGGACGGCACCTTCAAAGTCTGGTGTGGTTGGGGCGGTTCGGCCACCAACTATGAGTTTGAGGACAACGGCACGACCTACACCCGCTGGTTCCGCAGCAATGGCAGCCATGGGCGTAGCGGTGAGGATTGCACGGCCTATTTCCAGGCTGACAAGATTCTGGCTTACACCCTTTTCGAGGATGTTCCCAATGCCAACTTCGGTATCGGTTACGGATTGCCTTCGTCTGACACATTCGAGAATCCGTTTGTGGATAATAATGGTGTCATCAACAAGGATTGTGTCAATCAGTCTCAGCGCCGTTTCTTCAAACGTGTTGAAATCTGGTTCAATCTCAAAAACGGCTTCGCCTACCAGGGGGCAGACAAGGGCGGTTCGGTCATCATCTTCTATCAGGAGGAGAGTGGCCCCAATATCGTGATCGCCAAGACAAACGGCAACCACGTCAACTATAATTTCTGCATTCCTCTGATTAACATGGATTCTGCGGTTGACGAGCGCGTGTATGGCAATGTCGTGGCCTACAGGGTATACCGTATCCCTGTGGATGAGAACGGTGTAGAAGGTACTCCGGTCCTTGTCGCGGACGAAGATCTCGGCGATGGTGTCAAACGCGACGAATTCGGTAATGTGGACATCCTCGATCCGACTTCATTGCCTGCCGGCCGCTACCGTTATATGGTGGAGACCAAGCGTGCCCTTACCCAGAACACCGAGGACAAATGGAAGAGCGCCAAGTCGAACATCATCCGTATCAGCCCGGAGGATATTCCCAGCGGAGTGGAGAATGTCGGTCAGGATGAGGCCGCTGATTTCGGCCTGAAAGTAGCATCTTCAGATGGTATGCTCAGGGTTTCCGCCAATGCAGAAATCGGCTCTCTGACAATCTACTCCATGAACGGAGCGATGGTGAAGCGGGTGAATGTCACTTCCAACACCACCACCGTGGATATCTCCGCGTTGGCCGCCGGGGTATATGTGGTCAACGCTAACAATCACTCTGTACGATTCGTTAAACGATGAGCTTCAATCGCATTTTGATATTGATTCTGGCTATGGCAGGCATCTGTGTGATGCCTGTCAAGGCCCAGATCAATTACCTCCGGTTATATCTGATCGGGGAAGCCACCCCTGCGGGATGGAATGAGAATCTGCCCGAAGAGATGGTGGCGATCGGTGGAGATTGCTTCCTCTGGGACGGTTGGCTCGGCAAAGGGGAATTCAAGTTTCTCAACACTGTCGGTGACTGGGGCAGCTCGATTGTCACATCCTCCCAAGGTCTTGAGTTTGAGAGCGGGGTGAAATATGACTTGTATTACAAGCATGGGGATGACAACAAGTTTGTCAACCAACGGCCCGGATATGTCCGCATCATTGTGGACCTGCGCAATATGAAGGTCAATTTCCGCCGTCCTGCTCTCGCTTTTGTCGGGACAGCGGCCAAAGGATGGTCACTTGAGAATATCATCCCTATCTTCGCCGATGACGAGGGGAGGGTAAACTGGAGCGGCCAGCTCCGCGCAGGAGAGTTGAAGATTCTTGCCGACGGAGCGTTTGACTGGTTCCCTTGTTACAATGCCCCGTTTGCCGGAGACATACTTACACCCGGCGGTCATCAGACGGTTTTCAACACCTCGGAATATGACTCCGGCGGGACATTCGTGGATTTCAAATATGAAGTCCCAAAGGCCGGATTCTACAGCTTCACATTCAAAAATGAAAATGGAGGACGGTTCTATGGGGTCGATGTCTCGATGTCAGAGGAGCCTGACCTGACGGGCGGTTTCCGCTCTACTCCCGGACGTTACCTCGCGGCAGTGGACAGGTCGGCCAAAAGAGTCCATTTCGGGCCGGTTCCCACCCGTCTTTATATCGGGGAATCAGCCTCTGATTATGTGGAGATTCAAAGCACGGGCGAAAACCGATTCTCGTCAGTGGTCAACCTCAAAAGGGGACGTTACTACAAGCTCTCATCCGACCCTTCAAGATGGGAATTGTCGGCCATCTCCCCGAACACGGATACCGACATAACATCCGCGACCTCGAATCTCGCTCCCATACATGGTTACAGCTATGTGGTTCCCGATGACGGGGAATATCAGGTGACGGCTGATTTCTCAGGTAATGTCCCTTATCTGCAAGCCAAGAAACAGGTCGCTTCATCACTGGACGCCTTGGTGGAAAGCGGTGTGACGGTGAAGACAATCGGCGGGGAGATAGTCGTCGACGGTAGTTTCTCATCAGTCGGTGTGTATGATGTCTCGGGCCGGCTGGTCGGAAACTGTTCACCGTGTCCCGTGATTCCGGGCACCTATATCGTCAATGTTGACAATAACATTTTCAAGATTTCTGTAAGATGATTGACAAGAAGATGCTCCTCTCAGGCCTGGGCCTGATTCTCTGCTGCGGTATTGCCGCCGGTCAAGGCCGCAGCGGTGTATGGGTAGGCACATCCGCCACATCCGGGGAGTTCCCTCCCGCCAACTCCGTGGCGATGTCACAGTCTCCCGTCGGTGATTTCCATACCGGAATCACTGCCGTCGGAGAGGATGATAAGATAAGTTTCGCCGATTATGGCGACGGGGAGGCAACCCCGTCACGCATCGCGCCGTTGGGCCACAAGGATTTCCCATCGTCGGAAAACTGGGCTTATGATATCCAGGATGGGACTGACATCCATGACTATCCGGCCCGTCAGATTGCCACAGGCAAGCCTGACATCAACAAGTTCGACCTCTGGACAGACAGGGCTTGTTACAGACCGGGGGAAACCGTCTGGATTCAGGCCGCTAAATTCGCCGAATATCCGAATGCGATTATCCGCTACCGCCACGGAACGGTGGTGCTGAAAGAGGAACCGTTGAAACAGGAATGGTGGCCCTGGACTCCCCCGACCACCGATTTCCGTGGATACCTGGTGGATGTCTACCGTCTTGACGAGAATGGCCATGAGGAGATTCTCGGCTCAATCGGTGTGGATGTCTCCTCGACCTGGACCCGCTATCCTCGCAATGGCTACACCGCTTGGTTCGAGCCGGGCAAGGAGCAGTATATCGGGGGAGATGTCGCCTTCCTCAACCGGCGACACATAAATGTCGTCCAGTTTCAGGACTGGCACTGGAAGCACCATCATCCATATTGCGGTGACGCTGAATACACCGACATCGCCAACAATAAGGTGTCGCTCAATGTCGTGAAGGAGTTCATCAGCAGCCAGCACGGCTACAATATGAAATCCCTCTTCTACAATCTCGGTTTCGGGGCGCTGGAGCGGGCTGACGCGGCCAAGGATGGTGTCAAGGAGGAATGGTATTACTATTTCGATGCCAACCATACCTCGAAGGATTACCATGACCTGCCTGACTCCTGGAAGAGCGACATCACTTTCGTGGACCCGGGCAACACCGAATGGCAGAATTATCTTTGCGACCGCAATGACGAGGTGTACCGTAACCTTGACTTCGACGGGTTCCAGGTTGACCAGGTCGGCAAGCGTGGCGACGGCTACATCTATGACTACTGGGGCAACCGCCATCTGCTGGCCGACCGTTTCCCCTCTCTGCTTCAGGCATTCAAAAACCGACATCCCTCCAAGTCGCTGATTATGAATTCCGTCTCAAAGCACGGAGCCAACCAGATTGCTTCCTCCGGAGTTGTGGATGCCTGCTACAGCGAGCTGTGGGATAATGAAGCGAGTTTCATGGATCTCTATTGGGTGATTTTTGACAACAAGAAGGCCTCGGGCAACGATGACATGAAGACGATTTTCGCCTGCTATATGAATTATGACTTCGCTGACAAGAATCCGGGCAAACCGTTCAATAACCCCGGTGTGCTGCTTACCGATGCCTGCATGTTCGCCCTCGGGGCATTCCATCTCGAACTCGGGACGGGCGGCAATATGCTTGGCCGCGAGTATTTCCCCAACACCAACCTCCACATGGATGATGAGCTGAAAGGGGACATCACCCGCTATTACGATTTCATAACGGCCTACGAGAATTACATCTACGACACTTCCCGTGAACTTACCCCCAACATCACCTCCCTTTCGGGTCATCAGCTCTCGATCTGGAACTATGCCCTCGGCCCCCAGCCGCGCAAGGTGGTGGTTCACGCCAAGGAGACAAAGGAGGGTGCGATGGTCTTCCATCTGCTCAATTTCAAGTCCACAAACTCGCTGAGCTGGCGCGACCTGAAGGCGGATATGCCGCGTCCTGAACGTCAGACCGACATCTCGCTTGACATTGATTGCGACAAGATGGTGTCGAGGGTGTGGGTCGCTACTCCTGACGGGGATGCCTGTGTGCCCCGCTCGCTTGAGTTCACCCAGCAAGGACGCTCTGTCAGAGTGACAGTTCCATCTCTTGACTACTGGACCATGCTTGTCCTGGAATAAGCGACAGACATTAACCATACGATATCTTACGATAAGTTTGCCGGCCCGAATATGTGGCCGGCAAATTTATTTTCGTAAATTTGCGTTCATAAAAATGAATAAACACTCATCCGGAAATGAGAATCGTAATAGCGGGTGACGGCGAGACGGGTACCCATCTGGCCCGTATGCTGTCAGTCGAGAACCAGGACATAGTGCTGATGGGAAGCGACACGGAGCATCTCGCGGAGCTTGAGGCGGTAAGTAACTTCATGACCTTCGAGGGTAATCCTATGTCGTTCCGCGACCTGATGCGTTGCGGTGTCGATGTGGCCGACATATTCGTGGCCGTGACTCCCGACGAGACTGTCAATATCATCGCCTGTCAGATGGCCAAGGATTGCGGGGCGCGAAGATGCGTCGCCCGCGTGGACAATCCGGAGTTCGCCACTCCCCGGGCTGAGGAGATGTTGCGCCGTAACGGCATAGAGCAGATAATTTTCCCCGAGAAACTTGCCGCGATAGAGACACGCCGGTTCATTGAGCACAACTGGGTCAGCCAGTGGCTGCAGTTTCATGGCGGTGAGCTGTTGGTGGTCGGAGTCAGGATGGAGTCCACCGGTTCGCTTTGCGGAATGTTTCTGCGCGATATTCCCAACAATCCCCGCCTGTTTCATGTCTCCGCCATAAAGAGAGGGAGCGACATCATCATACCCCGGGGTGAAGACCGATTGCTGGAGGGGGATACCATATATTTTTCAGTGTTGCAGGCTAACATCGATTTGTTGCCCGCTATGTGTGGAAAACGAGTCTCGCGGGCTCGCCGTATAATGGTGACCGGAGCCGGACGCGTGACCGAGAATCTCCTTGACCAGCTCGGTCAGAAATATAACATGACGGTAATTGACCCGAATGCCGACCGGTGTCGCAAGGTGGCTGAGAAATTCCCCAAGGTTGTGGTTGTCAACGCGTCGGCCAATGATGTTAACACCCTCAAGGAGGAGGGGATAGACGGATGTGACACATTCCTGGCTCTCACGGGCAGTTCGGAGACAAATATCGTTTCCTGCATGGTGGCGCGTGAGCACGGTGTGAGGCGCACACTTGCCCGTATCGAGGAGTTGCAATATATCCCCGAGGCGGAGAGCCTGGCGATTGACAAGATAATCAACAAGAAACTTCTCAACACGGGAAAGGTGCTGAGCCTGGTGCTCGACAACAATGTCGCGACCTCCCAATGTCTGTCACTCGACAAGGCGGAGGTGACGGAAATCAAAGTTCCGGAAAATTCCAGGATTGTCTCGCGGCCTCTGAGCGAGTTGTCGCTTCCGAGGGGGATGACTGTGGCCGGCCTGGTCAGGGATGGTGTCGGACAGCTTGCCGGAGGACATACCCGTCTAATGCCGGGAGACTATGTGGTTATTTTCAGCATCTCCGGCATCATAGCCAAAATCGAGAAATTTTTCAGGTAAAACAGCAGGGAGGTGACGTATGAGGACATCTTTGAGTGTCAGTTCGATTATCAGGATTTTGGGTCGTCTGCTGCTGATAGAGGCATTGCTGATGCTGCTGCCGTTGGCGGTGTGTATGATTTATGGTGAGAGTGACTGGTTCGGGTTCGCTGTCGCCATTGTCGCCGCGGCGGTGGCTGGAGGGGTCGCTGAACTTTCAACCCGTTCCACGGGAATTTCTGTCCGTAGCCGTGAGGGATTCATCATCACGGCGTTGGTATGGGTGGTTTTCGGGTTGTTCGGCATGTTGCCTTTCATGTTGTCGGCAACCCCGTTAGGCTTCACTGATGCCATGTTCGAGGTGATTTCAGGCTTCACTACCACCGGGGCGAGCATGATAACCGATGTCGAGGCACAATCCCACGGGATATTGTTCTGGAGGGCGTTCACCCAATGGATTGGCGGCCTGGGAATCATCTTCTTCATGCTCGCGGTGTTGCCCGAGCTGAACAAGACCACCGGCATATCCATGTTCAATGCCGAGGCCACCGGAATAACCCATGGAAAGCTCCATCCGCGTATCCGCCAGACCGCCCTGTCGGTCTGGGGGGTGTATGTAACCCTGACTGTGGTGTCGACATTGCTCCTGTGGGCAGGCCCGATGAATCTTTTTGACAGTATCTGCCAGACATTCGCCGCGATAGCCACCGGCGGCTTCACGACACGCAATGCCGGAATCGCCTACTGGCATTCGGATTACGCGATTGTGGTGCTGACTGTGGTGATGTTTGTCGCCGGACTTAACTTCATGCTGTTGTATTCGGTCTGGAAGAGGAATATCAGGGAGTTCCTAAGTAACGACGTGTTCAAGGCGTTTCTGTGGATTGTCGTGGTGGTCTATCTGCTGTTCCTGCTGGCCGCGTTGCTTCGTGGCGAGGCTTCAACGCTCGACGGGTTGCTGCTCTATCCTTTGTTCCACATAGTCTCGGCGGTGACCTCTACCGGATTCTCCATCCCCGGAGCGGAAGGATGGGGGCCGTTTCCGCTTTTCCTGACGATATTGCTGATGACATGCGGCGCATGCAGCGGGTCGACATCCGGAGGAATAAAGGTTGACCGTGTGGCTGTGATGTGGCGTAATTTCGTGAATGAGATAAAGAAGACCGTTTTCCCGAAAAGGACTTATGTGGTGAGCATAAACGGGAGCGCGTTACACAACAGCCTCGTGTCGCGCATATCGGCGTTTGTCTCGCTGTATCTCCTCACGGTCACGATTGCCACGGGAGTGGTGACAATGTTTGGCTACACCCTGACCGACTCGCTTTTCATGGTGATTTCCTGTATCGGATGTAATGGTCTCGGATATGGTGCCACCGGTGCGGAAGGATCGTTCGCGCTGCTCCCGGGAGCGGTGAAATGGCTGTTGACCGCTGTCATGCTTGCAGGCCGTCTGGAGCTGTTCACCTTCCTGGTTCTCTTCCTTCCATCCTTCTGGAGGAGATGAAAAAAAGGAACTATCCAGTCGCGGACCGTTCCTTTCTCTAAGGTTTGATTTGCATAACCTTGAGTCAGTGTGATGTTATCACCTTTCGTTCAATCAATCTTCATCAATTCCTATCAGCATTCTCTTCTTCTGTAATTGTTAAAAGTCAAGTCTGAAACCACCCATCGCCGTGAAGCCCGGCATCTCATAACCACGGTTGATGGTGTAGCGGGCATCGGTGATGTTCTCCAGACGGGTGAACAGGCTGAGATGACGCCATACCTCCCAGCTGACCTTGAGATTCAGGAGGGTGTAATTCTGTTCCGGGACTCCGGGGGCGACATAGAGACCACCCACACCTTTGAGGTCGGCCGACACCTCAAGCCATTTCCATGGTTTCCAGTCCGCCCCGAGGAAATACTGGTTTTTCGGGGCACCGGTCAGCGCGTCGAGCGATGTGTGGAGATAGCTGTAAGAGGCATACAGACGCAGGTTGTCGAGGGGATTGCTCTGCAATGAGACCTCGATACCCTTGTTGATGAACCGTCCGGTGTTGAGGTTCTTGAAATCAACGGTCTCGATCATGTCGCTCCCCTTGCTGTAATAGGCGGTCAGTTCGACGGCGAGCAGTCGCGAGAAACTTTTGCTGACCGACAACTCGTAATTCATCATCTTCTCGGGTTGCAGGTCAGGATTGGCCATACGGTAGAGATATAGTTCCCTGAATGATGGATTGCGGTAGCCCATGGCGATGTTCCCCTTGATGTTGAATCCTGCTCCGGGGTTCACCGAGAAGCCGAACTGCGGCACCCACTGCGTGTCGAACATATCGCTGTTGGCCATCCTGACCCCTCCGTTGAGGTTGAGGATTTCGCCGAACAATGCCTGCGAGAGGGTGATGTAGGGGGAATATTCCACTACTGTCTTGCGGGAGATTGTCGACATCGAGCCTTCGGCATGGTCGCGTCCGCCGGAGGTCGGAATCTCGCCGGAATAACTGTCGTAGTCGAATCCGACGGTGGCGGCGGCTCCTCTCCAGGGGTGGAAATTCTGGTAAAGAATCACACCGAAGCGGTTGTCGAGACTATGGAAGTGGCGCGGGTCATCCACGAAATGGTTGCCATAACTGTAATATACCCTGGCCGCACCGGATGTCCGGTCATACCGGTTGGAGACCGTTACCGATGTCTCTCCACGGATGATATCCTGATGGTAGATGTCGGTTGACTCGGGATTGGAGAGGCGAGGGTAAATCGGGTCGTTACCCTTGAAATTCATCAGCGTGTAGTCGGCCGACACGTTCCAGCGGTCGGAAAATTCGTAACCGACTTTGGCGTAACTGTCGGCCTGCCGGAAATCGAAATTGTCTACCGTGCCGTCAGTGCGGTTGTATGAGAGGGAAACCAGCGAGGAGAACCGGCCGAACTGGGTGGTGTTGGTCAGCGAGGATAGCCAGGTGTTGTATGAGCCGTATTGTGAGGAGAGGGTGGTATGGACTCCGTCTCGCGATGGCTTGCGGGTGATGACATTGATGGCTCCTGCCATGGCGTTGGAGCCGTACAACACCGACCCCGGACCACGCAGCACTTCTACATGGTCTACCTGCTCCTTGCCGTAAAAGTCGGCGATATGATGGGAGTAGATGCCGGCGTATTGCGGTTGGCCGTCGACCATCATCAGCACTCCGCTCGCCCTGTCCCCTCCGACTCCGCGTAGCTTTATGTGGCCCGCGCCGTTGTTGCTGACTCCAAACCCGAAGATGCTCCGCTGGGAGACGAACAGACTCGGCACCATGCCGGATATGGCGGCCAGCACCTGGGTCTGTCCGGTGGATTCCAAACGGTCAGGGCCTACCACGGAGACGGTGTAGGGGAGGAGCTTGGCTCCCACGGAGCGGTTGGTGCCGGTGACCACCACCTCGTCAAGCATCAGTGTGGAGTCGGCATACTCCGCCGCCATGAGACCGGGAGATGAAACGACGCTGCAGGCCATCAGCAGGATGACTGCCGGGATATGTAGCGGTGATTTCATCGGTTATTTGTTTTCAGGGGTAGTTGAGTGGGAGATATCGACAAGTTCATAATCGAGCGAACCGAAACCGATACGCGCGGCATGATCGACGGTGTGGGTGCCGTGGCGGCTGTTGATGCGTTCAATCAGCGGGGCACGATTGTCACCTTCGGATGAAGGCAGGTCAAACACCATATCGAGGCATGCCTTGTCGAGGGCGACAGGGTCGAGCGATGCGAGGATTCCGACATCTTTCATACGTGGAGTGTCGGGATGGCCGTTGCAGTCACAGTCGACCGAGAGGTTGTTCATCACATTAATATAAATCACTTTCCCGCCGAAATAATCATGGACCGATTTGGCGGCCACGGCCATGGATTCGAGGAAGGCATCCTGCCCGTGAGGCTGCTCGAAAAGATGGGCGGTGTCTTCGTATGCCCCGGCGGTATGGATCAGGGTCTTCCCCTCGGGCTTCACACCAAGGGCATGGTAGACCTCAAGCAGCCCTTCGGGGGATATGTCAGATGTGAAATAGACTTGGGGCTTTGAAGCGGCGGAGTCTGTCATTTCGACCGCCTGCACGGAAAACGAAGATGAAAAGGCGGCCGCGATTATGAATAGCGGGAAGATATGTTTCTTCATACGGGTTATAAGATTGATTCTTGTGATAGATTTAGAGATAGTGTCTTCGCCGCAAAATTACATCATTCCCCACAACCGCCAATTACCAAAATTACGGCATTTCTTCTCAAAATCACCTGTAATCAAACTACCCTCTGTATGTCTGTCGAATGCCGAGGACAAAAGCTGGGTTAAAAAAAGTTGTATCGTAAGATTTGATTACGATACAACCTCATTTTGCTTGGTATTCCCGTAGGGAGTCGAACCCTAATCGTCGGAACCGGAATCCGATATTCTATCCATTGAACTACGGGAACAGGATTTGTTATGCAAAGGTAGGCATTATTTCTGATGCTTGCAAATAAATCATCACCAACATTCCTCCGGGAGGGAATTCGTGAGGGTCCGGGACGGTAGTCCGGGAAGGAATCTTACACTCAACCCCCAGCTCTCTATCTATTTCCCCAATATATTCTCCTCTATACTGCGGGAATGAGGAGGTCAGTTGCCACTTGACTGGGCATCGGGATGGGCGGCGAGGTAGTCGAGGAAGTCGCCCATTGGGGAGAGGTATTCCTCGGGGTCGAACTCGGTGGAGCTAAGGGTCAGGCACACCGCCCCGGGGGTGAAGTCGTGAAGCTCACGCCAGTAGGGAGGGGGAAGCAACAACGCTATGTCGGGGCGGTCGAGGGTGAAGGTTTCCCAGGTCTTCCCGTCGAACACCTTCACATCGAAGCTCCCCGCCACGGCTATCAGCAGCTGGCTCTCGCGGATATGGGCATGGCCCCCGCGTTGCGCTCCGTCAGGCATTCCGTAGATGTAAAACAGGCGCTTTATCTCGAATGGGGCGGTAAGGGGGTGCTGTAAGAATGTGAGACTGCCGCGGTTGTCGCTGATTCGCGGCAACCGCAGCAGATGGGGTTTATGTCCGTGATTGTTGTCGGACATCGATTACTTGTTTACACGGAAGGGGGCTGAGCCGTCACGGAAGAAGTCGACAATCTGACGGGCGGCGGCGATGCCGGCGTTGATGTTGGCTTCGGCTGTCTGGGCTCCCATTTTCTTGGGGGTGAAGAACACGCGGCCTGCGCATTCCTTCTCAAGCACGGCGGCGTTGTCGGGCTTCACGTCGGCGACATATTTCAGGTCGGGACGTTCGGCGAGGGCTTTGCGCAGCCCCTCCTCGTCAATCACCTCTTTGCGGGCGGTGTTGACCAGCACTCCATTCTTGGGAAGCTTCATCACCAGCTCGTAGCCAACTGAGCCTTTGGTCTCGGGGGTGGCGGGAATATGCAGCGAGACAATCTGGTTGCCTGAATAAAGCTCGTCGATACCTTTCACGGGAGTCACGCCTGCGGCGACCATCACTTCGTCAGGGCAATAGGGATCAAGGGCTGAAACCTCCATGCCGAAGCCTTTGGCGATACGGGCCACATTGCGGCCTACCTGACCGAAGGCGTGGATTCCGAGTTTCTTGTCTTTAAGCTCGGTGCCGGAGGTGCCGTTATACATATTGCGGACGGCCATCACTGTCATGCCGAACACCAGTTCGGCCACGGCGTTGGAGTTCTGACCCGGGGTGTTCTCCACACACACGTTGTGGGCGGTTGCGGCAGCCAGGTCGACATTGTCATACCCTGCGCCGGCGCGTACCACGATTTTCAGCGCGGGAGCAGCGTCAAGCACCTCCGCGTCTACTTTGTCTGAGCGGATAATCAACGCGTCAGCGTCTTTCACCGCATCAAGCAGCTCCTGACGTGAGCCGTATTTCTCCAGAAGGGCGAGCTGATGGCCTGCATCTTCGACAACCTTGCGGATGCCTTCGACCGCCACGGGTGCGAAAGGCTTCTCGGTGGCAACTAATACTTTCATAGTAAGACAGCCGGTTTAAAGTTTGTTCTGGAACTCCTTCATTGCCTCTACAAGCACCTTCACGCTCTCGATGGGAAGGGCGTTGTAGAGCGATGCGCGGAAACCGCCGACAGAGCGGTGGCCCTTGATGCCGACGATGCCTTTGGAGGTGGCGAATTCCATGAAGGATTTCTCCAGCTCGGCATATTCGGGCTTCAGCACGAAGCATACATTCATGATCGAGCGGTCGGCGTGGTCGGGGACAGTGGCCTGGAAAATCTTCGACGAGTCGATAGCCTCATAGAGGAGGGCTGCCTTGTCGAGGTCCATCTTTTCAAGCACCTTGATACCGCCGAGCTCCTTGTAGTAACGGAGGGTCTGGAGAGCCGAGAAAATCGGGAGGACAGGGGGGGTGTTGAACATCGACCCCTTGTCGATATGGGTCTTGTAGTTGAGCATCGTCGGGATGGGACGGCAGGGATCCTGCACTGCCGCGTCGCGGACGATGACGATGGTGGCCCCGGCGGGGGCGAGGTTCTTCTGCGCGCCTGCGTAGATGAGGTCATATTTAGACACATCTACGGGACGGGAGAAGATATCCGACGACATGTCCGACACCAGGCGGACACCTACCTCGGGATCCTTGCGGATTTCGGTACCGTAGATGGTGTTGTTGGTGGTGTAATGGAAATAGTCAGCGTCGGCGGGAACGGTGAAATCCTTGGGGATATAGTTGTAATTCTTGTCTTCAGAAGAGGCGACAACGTCAACTTCGCCGAAGAGCTTGGCCTCCTTCACGGCCTTGTGGGCCCAAACGCCTGTGTCGAGATAGGCGGCCTTCTTCTTGAGGAGGTTGTAAGGCACCATGGCGAACTGGAGGGATGCTCCGCCCCCGAGGAACAGCACGCTGTAGCCTTCGGGCACTTCGAGGAGTTCCTTCACCAGGGCCTGGGCTTCATCCATCACCGCCTGGAATTCTTTTGAACGGTGGGATACTTCGAGAATCGACAGGCCGGTGTTTGCGAAATCCAGCACCGCGTCGGCGGTGTTCTTGATGGTGTACTGGCTCATGATCGATGGGCCGGCATAGAAGTTGTGCTTCTTCATCTTGGTAAGTTTTTTATGGATGTATCGGGGAGAGGCGCAATAATCTAAAAGTTGTATTTCGCAAAGTTAGGTAAAGAATCCCTATTTTCCAAACCGATTGCGAAAATTTTCAAGAGGAAGAAATATGCCGTTGTCATCCTCGGTATATCTGTGTTGATTCTGTGGCTTTAGGGTGTGGCCAGATTTTATCTTATAAGGATTTTCTTGCCGTTGCTGATATAAATGTTTCCCGGAGCGGGAGCCTCAACCTTTCGCCCGGATAAATCGTAGGTATGGTAGTCGTACTGCTCTTTTCCGTTCATTGTCACGCAGCCGATGCCGGCAGATGGGAAATTATCGGTTTCTATGAAATTTGTCATATAATCCCAGCCGGGAGCTGTCGTGTATTGCTGCTTCGTCCCTGTCGGTATGAATACAGGAGTTGATTTGTTCACACTTGCGAAAGGTGATCCGTCAAATTCATATCCTTGTGCCGGGATATATGCGGGAGGAACAGTCGCTTTGCAGTAGATGCTTTTCAGATTTGAGCATAAGGCAAAAGCCCTGTCACCTATGCTTTTAAGTGAAGAGGGCAATATTACACTGTTGAGCTGCCTGCAACCTTGGAACGCATCCTGCCCGATTGATTCCAATGTTTCCGGAAAATCTATTTCGGCTATCTTGGTGCCATCGAAGGCGAACTCCCCGATTGTAATCGCCCGGGAGGGAACATTGGCCTGCTGTAACGATATGCATCCGGAAAAGATACTTTCCGGAACGAACGGTAAGTTATCGGGCAAATGTACTTCGGTTAGTTCCCAGTTATTATAGAACTCTCCCCCTTGCGGGCAAAGATAACAGTTGTCAGGCAGAAATGCTTTTTTGAATTTGGAGCCCGCGAATGCCATGCATCCGAGATATTCCAATGACCGGGGTATGTTGATTTCAGATATTTTGCAGGAGTAGAATGCCGCGCACTTGATTTCGAGCAGAGATTCAGGCAGTGTTATTTTGCCTGTCAGTCCGTGGCAATAGTAAAAAGCTTGTTCGCCAATTACTTTCAGGTTTTCCGGAAATGCCAATTGTTCTGATGTCAGATCGATGCAGTCGGTGAATGCCGCTCTGCCTATTGACTGCAAAGTGCCGGGAAACTTGATTTCACGGAGGGAGATTGAATATGCGACGGCAAAATCGCCTATTTCAGTTACTCCTTCGGGAAGAAGCAATTTCTCAAGCCATGTCGTGGTTATCACCATGGTTTCCCAGTTGACCTGTTCATTTATGTGGAATAGGGCATATTGGGGGATAATTCCGTTTTCAACCGTTGCATTCTCAAGGTTGATGATTTTCAGCTGGCCATTGAACGATGATTCCCATAGCGTATTGAAATCATCATCATTCATCGGACCTTCTACCGAGATGGAATCTATCTCGAATATTCTGTCACCCAGCACGGATGCTAAAGTGCCACTCTCTGACAAAACCGCATGTGCGTATTGATGCGTATTGATTTGATTGCTTTCCGAACTTCTGCCGGATGCTTTATGGTTGTGACACAACTTGAATTCTTGAATGTAGGAGTTGTTCGATGAACAAAGTTCTTCAACCAATATCGGAGTGAGAACTATTTTATCGTTTTCCAAGAGGCCTGTGGCGTCTTTACGGGCGAACGCCATAAACGGCACCGCCACCATCAGGAATATGGCTGATTTGATTAATAAATTCCTCATATGTCGTTTTTTCCGGCAAATGTATGAGAAAAAACGACTGACGGAATAAAACTTGTTTTATTGGCCAGGATTTTCTGCGAGATTTTTCCGGATTCGGCTAAGATACACCGGAGTGACGAGTAAATATGAGGCTATATCCCGCAACGAGACGATGTCTAAAATCCGGGGATGCAACGTTGCCAGTTCAAGGTATCTTTCAGTCGGTGTCTTGCGGTACAGTTCAAGGTGGCGGGAATAGATTTCGCTGAATAATGAGCCATTGACAGCGGAAAGGTTGCCTTCAAACTGTGCGTTAAAAATGTCTCGAGCCTCAGCGGTTCTGATTTGAAATACCGAGGTGTCGGTTCCGGCTTTTATGGAGACCTCAGATGGAAGTCCGTTGAAAGAGTTGTAGTAATCGGCTACAATCTCCCCTTCGAAAGCGAACCCGACAACAGCCTCGTTCCCCTGCGATGTCAGTGTCGTGTATTTGAAATAACCGGATTCCACCACTCCGAGATACTTGGCGACCCATCCCTGTTGGACGAAGGCGTTATCTTTGGGATAATGGACGACACGGCCGTTCGTTCTGCAAAAATCCTTGATTGCCGATAAGTCACATTTGCTGTCATATAAATTAAAGCCGACCATTTTGATTGCAAGATTAAAAATTGGAGGTGCGCGATTCAGGTCTTGGGGGAGTCGGGGTGCCAGCGTTGTTGCTGGAGGAGGGCGGCGCGGTCTTCGGCGGGGTTGGAGCAGGGTGACCAGAAGTGGGTGGAGCGGATTGCGTCGGGGAGGAATTGCTGGATGACGAAGTTGCCGGGGTAGTCGTGGGCATACTTGTAGTCGGCTCCGTAGCCCATCTTTTTCATCAGCGATGTGGGGGCGTTGCGTATATGCAGCGGCACGGGGAGGTCGCCCGAGCGGTTGACTTCGGCGAGGGCCGCGTCGATGGCCTTGTAGGCTGAGTTGCTTTTCGGGGAGGTGGCGAGGTAGATGACGCATTCGGCGAGGGGTATCCTCCCTTCCGGCATGCCGATTTTGTGGATGATGTCGTAGGTGGTGTTGGCGAGCAGCAGGGCGTTGGGGTTGGCCAGACCGATATCCTCGGCGGCGAGTATCACCAACCGCCGGGCGATGAACTCGGGGTCTTCCCCTCCGGCTATCATACGGGCGAGCCAATAGATTCCCGCGTCGGGGTCGCTGCCGCGTATGCTCTTTATGAAGGCGGATATGATGTCGTAGTGCATGTCGCCCTGCTTGTCATAGGCGGCGGGATTCTCCTGGAGACGTTCGGTGACAACTTTGTCATTTATGACCATCGGCTGTCCGATGGGGGTGGATTGTTCGAGCAGGTCGAGGATGTTGAGCAGTTTGCGTGCGTCTCCCCCCGAGAAGCGGAACAGGGCGGTGGTCTCCTCCACTTTCACATTCCGCTTGCGCAATATCTCGTCGCCGCTGACGGCGCGGTCGAGCAGCACCTGCAGCTCGGGTGCTTCAAGTGGCTTGAGGGTATAGACCTGGGCGCGTGACAGCAAGGGGCGGATTACCTCGAAAGAGGGGTTCTCAGTGGTCGCGCCGATGAGGGTCACTGTGCCGTTCTCGACCGCTCCGAGCAGGCTGTCCTGTTGCGACTTGCTGAACCTGTGGATTTCATCGATGAAGAGTATCGGACGCCCTTTCGAGAACATACTCTGGGCGTCGGCCTTGCAACGCTCTATGACCTCGCGCACCTCCTTGACCCCCGACGTGACGGCCGAGAGGGTGTAGAAGGAGCTTTCGGTGGTGTTGGCGATTATCTTCGCCAGGGTGGTCTTCCCGACCCCCGGAGGCCCCCACAGAATGAACGAGCTGACATTTCCCGAGTCTATCATCCGTCGGATGATGGCTCCGGGAGCGACCAGATGTGACTGGCCTATGTATTCGTCAAGGGTTTTGGGCCTGAGGCGTTCTGCGAGAGGTGGGAGCATTTTTTTGATTTTCCTTTCTTGTTCAACACAAAGTTAAGTAAAAAAGATGGTGAAAAGTTGCCCATCCGTGTTAACGAAAATTAAATTAAACGGGCAGATGGTTTTGACTTCGGGGAAAATGGCTAAATTTGATTGCCTGTTGTCCGGCGGTGTCTGTGGCCGAACTTTCGGAGAGGGCAGACGTTTAACGGTAAAGGACTTTTTTCAAAAACGTAAAAATTCAACTTTATTATGGAACGAGACGATGAAAGACGTTCGACGGTTCCCTCCACGATGAGGGTGGTCTTCGGCATCATAATGATTATAGTATATGTCGGGATGGGTGTGTTGCTGCTTATCAACTTCTTCCAGTGGGGCCCGGGCGCCATGCAGTGGCTTCGTTGGATTGGTGGCATCGCTTTCGTCCTCTATGGGATATGGCGCGCCATCCGGCAGTTCAAGGGTATCGACAGTTCGCTTTGACGGGAGGGCCGGGCGGTTCTCTGCCGATAAGGCGACAATCTTCCCCTTGGAGACAAAAAATATTTCGCTGATAGTGAAAAATAATGTAACTTTGCGTCAAGCAATATAGCGGATTATGGACAGACACAAGGTCATAGCGTTTATCGGGGTGCTTGCTCTCCTGGCAGGCATCCTTGCCGGCTGTAACTCAAAAGGTGGGCGCAAAGAGGCCCCGACCGGCAATTCCGCCACATCGGGCACTCTGGTGATGGCCTGTGACGCATCGTTCGAGAACATCATGCAGGAGGAAATCTCCGTCTTCGAGTTCTGCTATCCTTACGCGTCGATTCTGCCTTATTATATTGATGAGAAAGCGGCCATCGACTCGATTGTGCTTGGCAATGCCCGCGTGGCCGTGGTGTCGCATGAGCTTACCAAAGACCAGGTGACCTATCTCAGGGAGCGCAAGCGTGTTGCCAAGACGAAAAAAATTGCGGTCGACGCGATTGCCGTCATCGTCAACCCCGAAAACCCCGTGGAGAACCTGTCGATAAAGGAGCTGCGCGAGATACTGACCGGCGAGGTCACCCGCTGGGATGAGCTTTGGCCGTCAAAGCTCGGCAACATCCAGGTGATATTCGACCACAGTGGGTCGAGTATAGTGAAATATATGTCGGACTCCCTGATGAATGGCCGCAAATTCCCCGCTAATGTCTATTCGGCCCAGACGATACCGGCAGTGTTCGAAGCTGTGAAGACCCGACGCAACGCCATCGGCCTGGTGGGGGTGAGCTGGATTTCCTCTGACCTCCGCACCGTCGACATGTCGGCTGAGGAGAAATTCAAGACCCTTGAGGCCGATGACACCACCACCACCGAGTTCACCGACCAGGTGAAGGTGCTGCCGATACGCCGCGACAATTCGCTTGTGGCAGTCAAGCCCTACCAGGCCTACATATTTGACGGCTCATATCCCCTTTACCGCTCCATCTATATGATAAACACGGGGGCGGCCGGAAGTCTCGCCAACGGATTCTTCTCCTTCGTGACCTCCTTCCAGGGGCAGAAGCTCATCCAGACCACCGGGGTGCTTCCCGCCCTGGTCCGTCACCGTCAGGTGGAGGTCAACTGACAGGCTTGCCGCATTTCAGAACAATGGAAAAAAATAGTAATAACGCATAAATACAAGAAAGATGAAATTAAAACTCATGTTTTCCCTGCTCCTCGGTGGAGCCATGTCGATGGCCGCCGAGGGATACATGGATGGTGTGGAGTATTTCCGTGCTGACCAGCCGGAGGAAGCTGCCATTATCCTCAACAACACCCTGACCCAGCCGGGGACAGACCAGGCTACCGCCTACTATTACCTCGGCCAGATCGCTCTGCAGCAGGGTGACAAGGCCCAGGCCAAGGCGATGTTCGACAAGGGTGTCGCCGCTGATCCCGAGAACGGTTACAACTATGTCGGACTCGGTTCGCTGGCTCTCGCCGCAGGTGACACCAAGACTGCCGCCGACTATTTCAAGAAGGCCAAAGGACTCGCCAAGAAGGATGCCGACATCCTGACCGAGATTCCCCGCGCATATTTCGAGGCCAACCCCGTGACCTATGCCACAGAGATTGACAAATGGCTCGCTGATATCAAGAAGCAGTCTAAGAACACCGCCCCCGCGCCTTACATCCTTGAAGGTGACCGTCTGGCCGGAATAAATGTCGGTGATGCCGCCGGTATGTATGAGATGGCCGCCACTTTCGATCATGAGTCGAAGAACGCACAGGATGCCCACCCCGAGGCATATGTGAAATACGCCCGCGTAATCTTCAAGGTCAATGAGAAGGCCGCCATCGACAAGCTCCGCGAGTTGCTGACCTATCAGCCCAACTCCGCCCTCGTTCAGCGCGAGCTGGCCGAGAAGCTTTACGACGCCAACCAGCTGACCAACGCCGCCAAACAGTATGAGGCTTACATCCAGAACCCCAACTCCTTCCAGAAAGACAAGCAGCGTCTGGTAGGTCTGCTCTTCTTCGCCCAGCGCTATCCCGAGAGCTACGACCTGGCTTCGCAGATTCTGGCCGACGATCCGGGCAACTTCTATATGCAGCGTATGCAGTTCTACAACAAGAAGGCTATGGGCGACACCATCGCGGCTGTAAATGCCGCCGAGGCTCTGCTCGCCAACCCCAAGGCTCAGGTCAATTCTCAGGACTATTCACAGTATGGTGAACTGCTGACCGATATGGGTAACGACTCCCTCGCCATTGTTATGTATGAGAATGCCGTGAAGGTTGATCCCCAGAAGACCTCCCTGCTCAAAGACCTCTCGCAGGCTTACAACCATGGCCTGCGCTTCCAGGAGGCAGCTGACGCCATGCAGAAATATATCGACCTCCAGGGTGACGATGTTGACCCCAACGACCTGCTGGCACTCGCTCTCCGCTGGAACGCCCTTTCATCTGCCCAGCAGAAGGTGGAGAACCCCGCATGGCAGGCTTCTTCCGAGAAGGCCATCGCTGCCATCAACCGCGTTTATGAGATGACCCCCAACCATCCCCTGGTTCTCAACCACCGCGCCCGTATCTTCTTGGTCGCCAACCAGAATGAAATAAATGACCTCGTGGCCCAGGCTGACCTTGAGACCCTCGCAGCCCTTGATTCAGACCCCGCTAACCTGCAGAACCGTCAGGCAATCTATGTGCAGGTGCTTGGTCGTCTCGGCAACTACTACGTCACCAACCACAACATCGAGGAGGCAAAGAAAATGTTCCAGCGTTTCTATGAGATTCAGCCTTCCGAAGAATTGCAGAAATATATCGAGACCCTCAACTGATTGGGGGACGATAAACCTGTTCTGACAGAAGTGTCCCGCGCGATTTCCGCGCAGGGCGCTTTTGTCGGCTTTATGGACAACCATGATGAACATCATAGAAGTAATAGCAAAGAGACATTCCTGCCGCACCTATAACGGGTTGCGCCTCGATAAAGCCACACTCGTCACCCTTGAAGATGAAATCAAGGGGTTGCCCATGCTTTTCGATGATGTGGCGGTGCCTGACATACGCATTGTCGACAATGCCGAGGCCGGAGGGAAACTCGGTACATACGGGTTCATAACCGGTGCGCGACAGTTTCTTGTGATGGCCTCCGGAAAGGATGTCGCCGAACAGATACAGGCAGGATTTATGTTCGAGGCTCTTATCCTTAGGGCCACCGCCCTGGGGCTTTCCACCTGCTGGCTCGGAGGGACATTCCGCCGTGGCCCGTTCAGTGAGGCGTTCGGCAATCTCGGAGAGAATCAGGAAATATCAATAGTGTCCCCGCTGGGCCATCCCACCCCCAAAAGGAGGTTTGCCGAGAGGCTGATGCGGCGTATGGTCAAATCAGACCATCGCAAGCCATTCGGTGAGCTGTTTGAGGGAGTCGGGGAAGATTCCACGTTGGGTCGTGTCCTGGAGGCCGTAAGGCAGGCTCCATCCTCCTCCAACAGTCAGCCGTGGAGAGCGACTGTGACATCTGACCCCGACAAGAATGGCGCGGTGACTGTCACTTTCCGAAGCGTCTCCTCCGGAAGGTTCGCCCCCATAGACATGGGCATCGCGTATTGCCATTTCATGCTCGTGTCGCAGTCGGAAAGCCTCCGGTGGCGAGTCGAACCCGCGGGGGATTCCCTCGGACTTGTGTTCCATTCCCTTTGAAACCGTTCTCTGTGTCCTCCCTCCCAATCTGTTGGCGGACACGGAAATGTTAAATCAATCGCATTATCCATTAAAAAACGCCCCTTGCTGAACATTGTCTGTTAAAAAGTCCTTTAAATAGGTAAAGCGGACACCCCGGTTTCCCACCTTCGGTGTCGCTGACCAAAATTCAACTATTCGGGGTCGGGAAGGATGTATGCCTGTGCATGCAGCTGACGCGACTCCTTAAAAACAAGGTTACGATGAAAACAGGCAAGACAATCTTCTGGACAGGATTCATAATCACAATCGGCATAATCATAGCCTATCTGCTGACAATGATAATCGGAGTCGCCGCGTTTGCCGGTTGGATTGTCTCATTGTCGCTCTGCGGCATAGTCATGGTAGGTGCGGTATTGATGATTATAGGACGAGCCATCGAGAAACGTTCAGGCGGGGACTTCTGACAAGTCTTACCACCCATGACCCGACTATTCCCCTTATTGCGCCGATACCGTGAGATGCTGGCTTTGGCCATTATGCCGTTGGCGGGACTGACCTTGTCCGTCGAGTCCCGCACATTGTCTCCATTCCTCGCAGGTGGGAGCGCCCCCGACCCCTCGATAAAGTCGGCAAGCCATTCCCCGCGACAGGGAGAAAAATACTTCCCTCTGATAATCAAACTGGCCGATGCCGGAGCCGCGTTGCCATCCTCGGTGACCGAGCTTCACCGGCGAGGGAGGATGGTGCTGGCCTATGTGCCGCAATCAGCCCTCCAGGAGGTGGCGGCGTTGGGAGTAGTGTCGCGCATCGAAGGGGGGCAGGTCTGTGTCCCTGCCCTTGATGAGGCCAGACAATTCACCGGTCTGCCGGAGGTCATCTCCGGCCGGGAAGGTCTCTCATACACAGGCAAAGGAGTCGTGGTGGGGTTCGCCGATACCGGTTTCGACCCCAACCATATAGCCTTCAAGGATGAGAAGTCGGGATTGTCGCGAATCGCCAGACTTACAAACTACGGGGAATCCCCGTCGGAGGTAACCCGACTTGAAACCCCGGAGGAGATAGCGGGGTGGTCGACCGACGACCCGGATCAATGGCATGCCACCCATGTCGGCGGCATATTGGCCGGAGGTTATAAAGGGAATCCGTACTGGGGGATTGCCACGGGGGCGGAGATTGTCGCCACTACAAGCCTGCTGCATGACGCACTGCTGTTGGCCGGTATGGAGGATGTTGTGGAGTATGCCCGCGAGGTCGGAAAGCCTGCGGTCATAAACATGTCGGTCAGCGCGAGCCTCGGCCCGCATGACGGCACATCCCTTTTCTGCCAGTATCTCGAACAACTCTCGGATGAGGCCACTATATGCATCTCGGCTGGCAATGACGGGGGACGTGTTGGAATCTGGACGGGTGTGTTTCCCGAGGATGGCCCGACAGCGGCGGCAGTTGTGGATGTCCCCTCCTGGCGGCTTTTCAGGGCCGAGGGGTATATCGATGTCTGGAGCAAGGATGCCTCCTCGTTTGATTTCGCCATCCTCGTTGTTGACACCCAGACGAACCGGGTAGTGATGCGTGAAGCGTTTCCGACAGTCTCGGCGGCGGGTGTGGAGCAGAGTTTTGTGATAGCTTCCTCAGTGGAGGAGTTGCCTTCTCAATCGTATGACGAGGCGCATACCGATATATCGGGAAATTTCGCAAGCTGTTTTAACGGATTTGTGTCGCTGACCACTGAGGTGAATCCTGAGAATGGCCGCTTCAATGGCCTGGTGCATGTCGATGTCGAGAATCTGCCCGGCGCGGACGGGGAGGTTTCCGAGCGGTATGAGATTGCGCTGGAGGTGACCGGCCGGAAGGGGCAAAGGATGACGGCATATGCTTCCGACCTGCTGAGATTCCGCGAGGTGGATGGATATGACCGGTGGATGTATCTCGGCACTGACGGGGTAATCAATGATTTTGTCACAGGGGAAGGTGTCATTGGAGTCGGGGCGATGTGTTCGCGCAACACCTGGCCGCTGCTTGATGGGGAGGAGGGCACAGGCTCTTACGCTGTCGGGGATATAGCCGGATTCTCCTCCTGCAGCACAGGCGGAATTTATGGGAAGCTTCCCGATATTGTCGCTCCCGGCGCGTGGCTCATATCCTCATATTCGACACCCTATCTGCTCGCTCATCCCGACAGGATTCCATATTGCTGTCAGGAAACCACAGACGAAGGGAAGGACTATTATTGGGGATATGCCTCCGGCACCTCCATGGCATCACCTTATGTTGCCGGAGTATGTGCCTTGTGGCTTGAGGCGAATCCTGATGCCACCCCTGCTGAAATCAAGGAGGCGATTGTCTCGACCGCCACGCCCCCCACTGTCAATCCCTCCAACCCCCGCTGGGGAAAAGGGATGCTCGACTCATATGCCGGACTCCGGAAGATTCTTTCGGCAGGTGCCATCGAGCCGGTAAGGGTCTTGGGAAATGATGATGATTTTCCGCCGCTTCCCTCACCGCTGACCCCGGAATCTCTGGCGGGATATGCCCGTGACAATGACTGCAAGATATTCACCCCCTCGGGGAGTTTGACAGACCCGTCGGCGGTCGGCCACGGGGTCTACATCCTCCGATGCGGCGGTAGAGCCATAAAGGTGGCCCTTTGAGATTAATCGCTGCTTTAATTTTGCCAGATGATGCAAAATTGTTAATTTTGCGTTGTCATCGAAATATTACCAAGATAATGAAAAATGTTCTGACACGCTCCCTGACCGGCTTGCTTTACATAGCCATCATCGTAGGCGCGATATTCGCGGGCCGGATTTGGTTCTGGGGGCTGACGGTGCTTTTCGGAGTGCTGGGCATCAACGAATTCAACAAAATATCCAACAACGGACGTATCTCCAACACCACCTCGCTGCTCGATATGCTGGCAGGTGTGGCTCTCATTTCGGCAGGTTCTGTCATATCGGCAGCCAATATGTTGCCCGGTTTCCTCTCGTCGTGGAACCTGTCGACATTCCTCTTCGCTTACATAGTTTGCCTGCTGGCGCGGCTTATCGCCCAGCTGTATGTCCAGGACGGAAATGCCCTGGCCCATTACGCCCACTCCCTTATGGGGCAGATTTACATAGCGTTCCCGATGTGTCTGCTGGGATGGCTTTACAGTCTTACCTCTCCGGTGTTTGTCCTGTCGGTGTTCATCCTCATATGGCTCAGTGACACCGGGGCTTTCTGCGTCGGCTCATTGATTGGCCGTCATAAGCTTTTCGAACGTATCTCCCCGAAGAAGTCTTGGGAAGGCTTTTTCGGAGGACTTTTCTTCTGCCTTGTGGCCGCCGCCGTGTTCTCGTTCTGTTTCCCCGAGGATTTCCGTGGCATGAATATCTGGCAGATGCTCGGACTCGGGGCAGTCGTCTGTGCGTTCGGCACCTGGGGTGACCTCGTGGAGTCCCTCATCAAGCGTACACTCGGGGTCAAGGACTCCGGAAACATACTCCCCGGTCACGGAGGGATTCTCGACCGTATCGACTCCCTCCTGCTCGTGGTTCCCGCCACGATGGCCTACATGCTTTCACTTGCCGTCCTGGCTTGCATATAATTATCTCATCAGATTATGACTTCCAACGAACGATATATGATGCGCGGTGTGTCCGCTGCTAAAGAAGATGTGCATAACGCGATAAAGAATGTCGACAAGGGGCTTTATCCCAAGGCATTCTGCAAGATAATCCCCGATATCCTCGGCGGTGACCCCGAATGGTGCAACATCATGCACGCCGACGGGGCCGGCACCAAATCGTCGCTTGCCTATGCCTACTGGCGTGAGACAGGCGACCTTTCGGTGTGGCGTGGCATCGCCCAGGACGCACTTGTCATGAACATCGATGACCTGCTCTGTGTCGGAGCAACCGACAACATATTGGTGTCCTCG
>URLF01000038.1 GCA_900548705.1 uncultured Porphyromonadaceae bacterium
TGCGGCTTTCGGTGGCGTTGTCAATGCGCGGCCAGCCACAGTAGTCATGGGCTATACCGGGCACTCGGAATATACAAGGCAAGATCCTCCGACCTATGTGGTAATCGGAGCCAATGACGGAATCGCAAGTCCGGCATTAATGCGTCGTCGTGTGGAGGCGCTGAAAGCTATCGGTATAGACTCCGAGTTCCATCTGTTTCCTAATCTGCGCCATGGGTTCGGGCTTGGAACCGGGACAAGTGCTGACGGATGGATTGACGGAGCCGTGAAATTCTGGGAAAGGCATATGAGTCCATCCCCCAAAACGCAATAAACCAATCAAAACAACAAATATGACAATTAGCAAGTATGTAGCAGGTACGGTCTGTGCATTATTTTGTTCATTGGCTGTATCGTCTCAAAAAACAAATGATATGAATAACAAACCTATTTTCCAAGATGTCGCCGTCGAAGATGTCCTCTCATTCAAGGGCAATCCTTACGGACTGGTGTATGACAACGCCATTATGGCTAACGAGCCGGGCAAAGTGAACATCCACCCTATCGCATATGACCTCAATGGTCTCCGCATCGCCGCGAATGTCTATACTCCGGCTGATTATGCCCCTGCTAAGAAATATCCGGCTCTCGTTGTGGCTCATCCCAACGGTGGGGTGAAAGAGCAGGTGGCCGGCAACTATGCGCAGATAATGGCCGGAAAGGGCTATATCACGCTCGCTTTTGATGCGGCCTATCAGGGTGCCAGCGGAGGTGAACCACGCAACACCGACAAACCCGCCAACCGAGTGGAGGACATACACCGCGCCGCCGACATTCTTGCCACATATCCCGGAGTCGATCCTGAGCGGATGGGTATTCTCGGTATCTGTGGAGGCGGAGGATATACTGCCAAGGCTGCCCAGACCGACAAACTCTTCAAGGCGGTGGCAACCCTCAGCCTGTTTAATTCGGGTGCTGTTCGACGCAATAGCTTCATGGATTCCCAAATCAATGAGATACAGCAACGTCTTGCCGATGCCTGTGCCGCCCGACAAAAAGAGGCCGAAGGCGGCGAGATTGAATATGTCGGTGATATGAGCGGCATCACCCCCGAGCAGGCGGCCAAACTCCCCTTCGACCTTTACCGCGAGGGATATGACTACTATATGGTCAACTACCGTCATCCGAACTCAACTTTCCGCTACACAAAAAGCAGCCTTATCGACCTCATGGACTGGGACGCCTCCGAGGAAATGCATCTTATCAATAACCCCCTTCTTATGATTGCCGGGAGCAACGCCGACACTCTTTATATGACGGAGCAATGCTTCAGCAAAGCATCCGGGACTGACGACAAGGAGATGTTTCTCATTCCAGGCGCGACCCACATACAGACCTACTATGTTCCAGAATATGTCACCCAGATAAGCGACAAGCTCACGGAATTCTTCGGTAAGAAACTTTGACATATGAAGATTATCAAGACAATCATAGCTGCCATGGCATGCGCGCTGTCTCTCACCGCGTGTGCTTCAAAGACAACGACAGACAGCGATGCCGGGCAGCCTCAAAACGAGAATGAAATGAAATCAGTAATCATATATTTCACCCATTCAGGCAACACAGAACTGGCCGCCAAAGAAGTTGCCGCCGTCACCGGCGCAAAAATGATTCGTTTGATGCCGGAGCAGCCCTATTCATCAGAAGATGTGGATTGGGTCAATGAGCAGTCTCGCTGCACCCAGGAACATCTCAATCAATCTCTCCGACCTGTCATTAAACCCATTGATGTCAATTTTGCTGACATTGACACGGTTTTCATCGGTTTCCCAATCTGGTGGCATGAAGAACCTGCCGTCATCCGCACATTGCTTGACAACTACCATTCCCAACTCAAAGGCAAGGTGCTGTATCCGTTCTGCACCTCCTACGAAAGTCCGATGTCAGAAGCCGATGCCACTTTAAGGAAAGGTTATCCAGATTTTGACTGGAAGACCGGCCTCCGTCTCCCTGCCTCCCCCGACCAGATTAAAGCATGGATTGAACAATAAGAGCGTGTTTAAAAAACAAATGTGAATGAGAAATGGGCATCCTGTGGATTCTCGTTTTTCATTCACATTTGTTTTTTAAGCACGCTCTTAATTCTTTTGTTATAATTTGCTGAATATTTGAGACTCTGAATGAATGCACATTAAGAAAAAACAACTAACTTTGTAATGAGACAGGCTATTGTAGATTCGATATAATTGTCTGATGGGAAAATATCTACAAAAAAATAAGCCTTTGACATAAAAATGGAGTATAAAATAATTAACAAGGTATGAAACTCATTCAATTCCTTTCGTTTCTATTATGCTCAATCCCGGTTTTTGCGACTCCTGTTACCCCGGATGCTGCATTGAAGAGATTGCGAGCTCAGAATATGTCCCGAGCTACAGGATCTCTCCAGACATCACATTTCAGAATTTCTAAAATTATGACTGACAGTTGCGGCAACAACACTGTTTATCTTTTTGATTCTAAAGACGGTTTTGTTGTTACTCCTGCAGATGATGCATTTCCTGCATTGCTGGGATATGGCGATGGCCAAATATATGATTCTACCGATAATCTCCCAATAGGATTTAACGAGTGGTTGCAATATATGAGCCGATGGATTTCAGAAGTCCCCGTTGATGAAAACGAATATACTGTCGGTTATTCTGTAGGGGATGCAATCGCCCCACTTTGTATGACTTCATGGGGACAAGGAGAACCATTCAATCTGGAGTGTCCGGAATATAATGGAGAGAGGTGTCTTTCGGGATGCGTGGCTACAGCAATGGCTCAGGTGATGAAATATCACAACTGGCCACTACAAGGTAAAGGAGAGCTGACATACCGTGCCGAAAAAATAGGGACAGATATCCATACCGATTTCTCTCAATATACGCTTGACTGGGAAAATATGCTCTGTGACTACTCCGCATCTTCCGCTACCGAACAACAGAGACAAGCCGTGGCCCATTTGCTGCGTGGTTTGGGGGGAAGTGTGCGTATGAACTATTTCCCGGCGGCTTCCGGTGCCGATATCAACGATGCCACTCAAGCTCTGCTGAAATATTGGGATTACAGCGACGATATCAGATATATTCGCCGTAGCTGGTTCACGCTTCGTAGCTGGTCTCAGTTGCTCTACGATGCCTTGAAGAATTATGGCCCGATATTGTACGGAGGCTTTTCGGTTTCATCCGCCCATGCGTTCGTTTGCGACGGCTATGATGGCGAAGGGTTGTTCCATTTCAACTGGGGATGGGACGGCAAGGCTGACGGGTACTTTGCCATTGACTTCCTTAACCCTGTTGTAGAGGATGAACCATGGAAAACGGGCTATAACGGTAGTCAGAGTGCCTTGTTGAACATTCATCCCCGTTCGCCGGAAAATCCCGGAATACACTCCTATACAGTGTGGCTTGATTCATACTATATCGACCCTGCAACACAATACGGGGATGAAGCGCCACATACCTTGCATCCTGGCGACAGCTTCAAGATGAGGGGTGAATGTGTAAACTACGGTCCGTTTGTAATTCCTGCCGGTTCAAAATTCGCTACCGTGTTCACATCCATTTATGACGGAACGGCAGTTCCATCCAACATTGTGGAACTTAAATCTGATCTGAAAATTTACGGCAGTTTTGACAGTGAAATGAAAATTGTTCCTGAAGGATTGTCTGACGGACTCTATTCAATTGAAAACGATTTTTATATCAGTCCTTCAGGCTGGGGGCATGGCATCCTTATGCCCGGTTCTACACGATATTGCGCTTTGGTGGAAAACAACGGCTCCGATATTCGGTTTATTGAATCCATATTTCCACCAGAAATAGAGGACGCAGACTTTCCGGATCAATTTGACCTAAACTCATCGAATGTGTTTCATGCAACCATATCCAATTACATAACTCGAAAACTTGAGCGTCCCGTGCGCGTCGAGCTTATACAGGATGGGATAGTGAAGGGATGGTCTCCATCGGTTAATGCTTCTTTAGAACCGGAAGGGACAATTGACTTGGAATTGAGAGCCGATAATTGGATTTGGGAAGAGGAAAGCAATTCCCATATCGGTGAGTATGTCTTATGTCTGAGTATCCGCAATACCTATGGAGATATATGGATACCAATGGGACAAGGTAAAAAGGTAACAGTCTCAGACTCCGCCGGTATAGACGCAGTCAAAGTAGATGACATTTCAGATGATGCAACATACGACTTGTACGGAAGGAGAGTATCGGATGATGTCAATGCTTTATCTTCTGGACTCTATATCAGACAGCATAACGGTGTCGTTTCAAAAATCGCCATTCCATTCAGGTAGAGTTTTTTGATAACTCCAGCAAACAACAAGATTTTCTCTGCTTTAAAACCAATTAAATTTCCCCAAACAATATAGTTCCGCATATTTGGAATATGCTCACACCGTCAATCGTAAGATTGCCCGAATTTCATCTAAGACCTCAGGGCTTTGAAGTACATCTATTTTTCGAGGCTGATAATTTACGGCGGTGGGTGTGCTATTTGGCCTGCTTTCAAAATCAGTTGAAGTTTCTCCGGCTCAACCAGTCTGGAAGAAAAAGAGCGCACGACCAGTGCGCTCTTACAAGTTCGAGAAAGTCGCCCATGTTTTACTGGTGGAAGATTTTGGCGACAATCTCCCATTTGCCGTCCATCTTGACGAGCGAATGGAAGTCAGTGAATCCGAGGCCGTGCCAGTCTTCGAGAACCACACGGACTGTAGCAGCGGTGCCGACTACCTCTATAACGTCCACTTCATACTTGGTTTCAGGAGCTGCGCCAAGCTGAGAGACTGCGGCATACAGAGCGTCAATACTCCCGGCGCAAAGTTCGCCGTTGAGGTAACCGTACATGATTGCGTACTTGTGGAATGCTTTCTTGGCGAGTTCGACATCGCCGGTGGCGCAACCGTTGACATACTGCATAACCACGTCCTTGATTTCTTGATAATCTTTAATCATATTATTTATTATTGATTGTATTTGAGTTCTGATTATAGGCTTTTGCCACACATTTCCACTCCCCGTTGAGTTTCAGGAGCAGAAGAAAGTCGGTGAAGTCGATTCGTCCTCCCCAGCCTTCTTCAAGAACGCGGACCACGGCAATCGTTTCTTCGACAGCAAGCACGTCGATTCGCGCCTTGAAGTTGTCGCTTGCGCCGACTGTGTCAACATTGTGGTAAAACTGTTCTATGGAGCCATGCTCAAGTACACCGTCAAGAATTCCGAACAACACGGCATCTTCGGTGAAAAGAGTCTTTGCATATGTACTATTACCCTCGGCAACACTACGCACGAAATTCTCGACGGCATTAGCCACTGCATCGTATTCTTTGATATTGTCCCTCATGTTGATTATTGATTTGATTTTCTGACTGCAAAATTACTATGGTAATCGCCACAAAACAAGTACCGAAAAATTATTCGCATATGGAATAATTTTTCGGTATTCTGATTTTCAGCAATATTCACTAACTTTGCACTAAAAATATTTTATATGGCATACGAAAAGAAAATACCCGTGGATCTTGATTGCCCTCTTAGGTTGACAATGAGCCTCATAGAATCGAAATGGAAATCGTGTATTCTTGACGAACTACGCTCTGGTGAAGCAATGCGACCAAGCGAAATACATAAATGTCTGCCTGAAGCGGCACCTCGCGTACTTGACATTCAACTCAAAGAGATGGTAGAAGACGGTCTGGTGGTCAAAACCATTTACCCAGAACTACCTCCCCGCTCAGAATATCAGATTACGGAACTTGGCAAATCCCTGTTACCGATAATCAATCAGATGCTCCGTTGGGGAGAAGAACATTTTGAAATCTTTGAGAAGAAATATGGCAGTAAAAATTAAACTGTTTTTATCGCACAAATAGAACACCACACTCTGTTAGCCTGCGCTGGAGGAATTGGGGTCAAGCCGAAAATACGGTGCATGAATTTTGGGGAAAGTGTTAAATTTGTGGGATGAAAACCAGTGAAGCATTTTGGCATTTTTTACCGGCAGGCTTGGATGAGCTGTTTGAGATGGTCAGGTTTGAGAAGACAGACCAGGCATATGACATCAGGCTTGACGAGAAGAAGCTGTCCGATGAGGATTCCCGTAATCCCAACATTGTAGCCCGCGGATACACGGATTATGTAACAATACAGGATTATCCCTTGCGGGGCAGACCCGTTTACCTGCACATGCGCAAGAACAAATGGTGGGACAGGAAGACCAACGGGATATTCTCCTACAACCTTGAGCTTCCCAACGAGGAGGGGACACGACTCAGTGCCGAGTTCGTGGCTTTTTTAAAAGACGAAGGTGGAGACGACGGCTCTGTCGATTAGACACATAGCGCAGATGTACTGCGTAAACGGCAAATATTTTGCCGAACTGTACCGCAATAAGCTGAGCGGTTATGCCGGATGGTGCGAGACCGAACTCGGCTGCGGCTTCTACTTCAACGCTGACAACATCGGGCCGTACATGAGCCTTGACGAGACCTGTCTGAGCAACGGCGAGGTATGGACTTTCCTGACCAACAAGGACGGTCACGGTGGCCATGGGACGCTGGCGGCGGCCATCCCCGGCACAAAGAGCGACGGGATAATCCCGATCCTCGTCGGAGCCATGGGGAAATCGGTCAGACGCCGGGTGAAGGAGGTGACGTGCGACCTGTCGCCGTCGATGATGCTCATTGCCGCCGAGATTTTCTGTAACGCCCACGTTGTCAACGACCGCTTCCATGTGCAGCAGGTTTACAATGAGGCTGTTGATGAGATACGCATAGACATACGCCGTCAGCTCATCGCCGAAGAAAACAACCGGGACAGATCGATTCCGCCAGTGACATACTCAAACGGCGAGACCATGCGTCAGATACTCGCCCGCAGCAAGCACACGCTTATGATGTCGCAGAACAAATGGACTGACATACAGCGGCATCGCGCGAACATTCTGTTCAAGCACTATCCGATACTGAAAGCCGCATACCACCTCGCCATGGAACTGCGCCAGATCTTCAACGCGGAGATATCACCGACCAAAGCAATGGGGCGGATGAACAAGTGGTATGAAAAGGTAATGGCATTGGGCAACAACAACTTCCGCTCTGTCATCAAGACGTTCAGGAACGATGCCCCGACTATCCTCAATTATTTCCGTCGGCGAGCCACAAACGCCTATGCCGAAGCCTTCAACTCCAAGGTGAAAATCTTCCGCTCGCAGATGCGAGGAGTCCGCGACCGCGATTTCTTAATCTTCCGACTCGTCAAGCTATACGCCTGAAATTTTAACATTTTATTTGCTCCAATTTAACAGATGCACCGTATTTTCGGCTTGACCCTCTTTTCTTGGTCTGATTTCGGTCCTGAATCGAAAGGATTAGATACGAAAAAACCTCAGAACTATTTGATAGTCTGAGGTTTGTCTTGTTTGGACTGATTTCAGTCCGAGGTTACAAGTGGAGATGGAGGGGTTTGAACCCTCGTCCAAACGTGGAACTAATGAGCTTTCTACATGCTTAGTCTTCTGTTGGTTTTCGACGTGGGGCAGGCTGAAGACTGCCAACCCTGCGCTTAGTTCCTGTTATCTCGGAGGCTTCGCGGAACATCCGGCCTCCCATTCCCGATTTATCTGCACCGCCTTGTCGATTAGTCTCGGGAAAATGACAATCGGGCGATGTCTCGTCTGCGCCACTTTGACGCGGATAAAGCTTAATTTACTGTACTTCGATTAAGCAGCGAGAGCGTAGTTGTTTTCGCCATTTAAAATTGCGGTGTCCCAGATTATAGAGCGTAGCCACCATTGCTCTGCATGCTTACTCACCACCTCTACACGCTGTCAAAACCAGTCATCCCCGTTTTGAATTGTCGCTATACGATGGCGATAAGTCTTGCAAAGATATTGCTTTTGGGGGATTTTCACAATATTGACGGTCTGGTTTTTGCTATTTTTAACTTTTGTTTTGTCGCTGAATGAGCTGGTCCTTCATCATTTTAAGCCATTTGTTATAGCCGAACAACGATATGATGGTATAGATGCCATACAGGCCGCAGTAAAAATACAGCCCTTTGTAAAGATACAATCCGCAGCATACGATGTCGACGACGAACCATACCAGCCATTGCTCGACATACTTTCGCGCCATCATCCAGAGTCCCACTATCGACAACGCCGTGGTAAAGGCATCAGCGACCGGCACTGTTGAATCAGTGAATGTCACCAGCAGCCACCAAAGCCCCCACCACAACATTGCCGCCACAAAAATCAAGGATACTCCGGTCGACACGGGGGTGCGGGTAATCTGTCTTACACTTCCCTTTTCTGTGGATTCTCCAGAATCATTATTATGAGACGGCGTTTTTTTCGTCCAGGAGATAAAACCATAGACGGCTATAAGCAGATAATAGATATTTATGCCGAAGTCCGCATATAATCCTTTGGAGTAGTAAATCCACATCGAGATGGCCGGCATCACCACTGAGGCAAGCCAGACTTTGAAATCGGCATGGTATTCCCACCATAGGTAGAGAAGCCCGATGCAAAGACCCAGTATCTCCAAAACTGTGTCGATCGTCAGCATACAATCAGAATTTCAATGACATGGTTGCCATCACATATGTCGGAGCCTGGGCTGCGTAACCTGCATAACGGTAAATCTCCTTCTTGCCGTCAACAACCGTATATCCGGCACCGGCATATCCATTGTTGAAATATTTCTCATTGAACAGATTGTAAATCGAGAAACCCAAACGGAGTTCCTTGATTCCAATCAGGTTCCTGAATGAATAGCCAAAGTGGAGGTCTGACACGAAGTACGCGTCAAGCAAAGCAGCCTCAGAGCGTGCGTTGTTCATATACTGTTTCCCGACATATCTGCTGTTTAACGATGCGTCGAAATCCCGATACTTGAAATTGAACGCATTGTTGAAAATGATGTCCGGAGAGAATGCGATAGGAGTATCCCCCAAATCGAATGATATCGGGTTTGTCCATTCATCCTCATATATGTATTCCACAAAATTCTTTATCCGGTTGCGCGACAATGTTATGTTGAACTGCCAATCGAACCATTCACACGGTCTCAAAGCGCCCTGCAGCTCAATACCCATACGGTATGAGTCCGGAACGTTCACACTCAGAGGGTTCCCGGTGTCTGACAACTGACCTGTCACGACCAACTGGTCCTTATACAACATATAGTATAGGTTCACCCCTACTGAGAAAAGCTTGTGATTGAAACTATATCCGACCTCGAAATCATCGAGCCGCTCAGCCTTCGGATAACTTTCGGGAGTACCATCCGTAAAATTGTCTCGGGTAGGCTCTTTCTGCGCCACCGCCCAAGACGCGAAGCCACGATGCACCCCTGAGGTATAGCTCACTCCTACTTTCGGGTTAAAGAAATCCCATCGGCGCTCGACATCAAGTATCGCAAGCGACGAGGTGTTCCAATCCCAGTTGTCCGACATTCCTGTAATGGTATAATGTATATGGCGGTACTGCAGGTCTGCGAACACCGAAAAATGCCGGTCAATGTCATAATTGGCTCGCAAATATACATTCGAATCAAACTTACGACCGTGATTGTCGTAGTATTTCTGCAACGGATCAATCGGGCCTACATAATTGCGCACCCACTTCACCCGGCCATAGTGGTGTCCGTCGAAGTCAGAGACAGCACCACCGAGAGTAGCGTTCCACCTCCCACGTCTAAAATTGACCGTGGCCTGTCCGCCGCCGAAACCATTCACATTGTATTTCAACCGAATCAGGTCAGACTTCTTGACAAGTTCACCGTCAGCGTTCATAAAAGGCTGCAGCCCATACTCGACCAACGTGCGACCGGTCTTGTACTGGTCATAGTAACCGTCATCCTTTGTGTAAAACAGAGCCGCGTTGATGTTGAACCACTCCCCTATCCGTTGCGAGAAAAGCAACTGGAAGTGATGCTGCACGAAATTGTCAAACTGGTCGGCATAATAAGCCCGGTTGCCATCCTTGTCGATATACTCCCCGCAAGGATTATACCTGCGCCCGTACTCCTCCATCTGCTCTTTCGACGCATAATCCCAGGCCATATATGTCCGCTCTTTGCCGCCGAAAGCCACAAGACGCAACGATGTGTTGTAACCTTGGAAAGCCGCCTGGCCGAAATAGCTCCATAATTGGGAGGAGGCCCGGTCGATATAACCGTCAGAGCCCATATGGCTCAGGCGCGCATCGACGCTCCAATGATTTCCCAGCAATCCGGAACCGACACGAAGTGTCTGACGATTGGTATTATACATACCATACGACCCAGACAGTTCAGCATAAGGGTCTTCCGATGAGGCATCCGTCACCATATTGATGCTTGCCCCGAATGCCCCCGCACCGTTGGTGGATGTCCCTACTCCGCGTTGAATCTGGACATCGCGCAAAGAGGATGCCAAATCGGGCATATTCACCCAATAGACACGGTGACTTTCCGGGTCATTCAACGGCAATCCGTTGGCCATCACATTGATTCTGGAAGGGTCGGATCCACGGACACGCATCGCCGTGTATCCCATACCCCCTCCGGCATCCGAACTGACCGTCACGGAAGGGGTCATATTCAGCAAATATGTCATATCACGCCCGTCATTGTTTGCCGTGAGTTGACGTTTGCCGATGTTGGTATACGCCACAGGTGTCTTCGAGTCGGCTCGATTGGCCACGACATCCACCTGGTTCAACACTACAGACATGGAATCTCCATCCACGCTGTCAACCGACACTGCGCTTGCAGTGTCACAAACGACCGCCCCAACCATAAGGAGGGTCGTCCGAAGAATCATCTTCCTCATAATTTTTTCACTACGCCGGTATTAACCGGATCAGGTTCAGAGGGTATAATCTCAGCCTGCACTTTTGCAAGCACCCCTAAAATTGTTATTTACCGCGCAAAGATACGATAAAAAAGCGACATATGGAAGAAGATTACATCGGTTTTGACAATCCTGTCAAATATTTATCTCAGAACGAACATTGCAATGACAATCCGAAGCGCACTGAACCGTTTGTAGGGAAAACCATCGCCGATGACAGAATCGGCTGCGACGCATTCCTTTTGGCTAATTTTCTGGACGGATTACCGGCAAACAATCCGACCACCTCGTTAACCGGATCGACCAGAAAGACCACGATATTCCCTAACACTGAGGAACCCGCGAGGCGGTAACCGTTATTGACAATCGACCTTTTGACTTTATAGAACCCCTCGCCTATCAGACTGCCGACCAACGGTGTGATGAAAATGTCCTGTATCGATGGGCGCTCCATAAAAGCCTCTATCCCGAACTCCCATCCGACAGTCGAAATGCAGGTGCAGTACAGCAGCGACTGCCATACATTGAATCCGCAACTTCTCGCGCCCATATAGTAAACCGCCCCGGCATACGGATGCAAGATATAATTGAAATAAAATTTGTCATGATCCCATTCCGGGCCCTCCTTTATCACATGGTCACGCCAACGCTTGAAGAGCGGCACATCCTGCAACTCAGCCCTGTTCCATGCCGTGGCATCTTCGGGCAGACATTCAAGCACAAGCAACGTTCCGACAAACGCGCCGCTCAATATGGCCGTGTTTATCCAGAGCCTGTGCCAGTCGGGACTACAGCCTTTGACTGAATAAGGCAGCTCATAAATTGATTTCAATTCCGGCTTCAGATTGTCACGGACGCTTTCATCCTGAGATATAGAATCAGCGACAAAATCGGTCTCTGTCATCTGTGCATATAGATTCACCCTCACCGACATAAATGTCAGCAAAAGACACACAATACGGTTAAGCCGCTGGTTATCGGACATATTCATCATTAAAGCACATAAGATATTTGGCAATCAGTTTCAGCCTTTCTTAGCCGAAGGACGGACACGACGCGCCATAGCTACAATCTGTCGGCGATAGAACCAGCACGCGAGCAGGAAATACACACCGGCCTGAATCCACAATGCCATATACTCCGTCCGGATGTCATTGAGGGAAGCACCCATAGAGGTTATCCGCACATATCCGTTCATTCCGAAGGTCGACGGGAACAGATATGAGACATACTTCCAGAACTCCGGCATGGATGGGGTCGGCCATGATAATCCAGACAGGAAAAGCAACGGCACAGACAGGAATACCAGCAAAAGTATGGAATCCTCACGTCGGTAAATGAATGTCGACAATACCATGGCGAGGAAAATACATGCCAGAAGATAGGGTATAATCAACGCCACAAAAGTTTCATAATGACCCAGTTTCGGGAGGGTGAACATGTCTGTCACGACCGTGAACATATATATGGCCAGAACCATATACAACATGAAATACGGCAACGCTTTCCCGACTACTATATGCACCGGATTTTTATACCACGGATGCAATGGAATCACACTCCCCTGGTGACGCTCCCGCGAGTTGCCCATCGACATGCCTATACCCAAAAGCAGCGTCTGCTGTATGATAAGCATAAGCACCGGTGGAATCAGGAATGCGGCGAAACCGCTTTGTGGATTATACAACGGTACATAATCATATTCAATCGGCATCTTGCTGATTTCATCCTGGCGGTCGGTATAGCCGGTTATATAATGGTCGACCTTTATATCCTTGTTCACCTCAAGCGAGACATTGGTGGCCGTGACAAGCAGCGCCTTGTAATACAGCATACTTGACATATCGCAATACAGTCCCAAAGTAGTCTGTTCCCCTCGCGAAAGATCTTTTGTCAGGGTTTCGGGAATACGTATTATTCCATAGACCTTCTGGCGTTTTACCAGCTCTCTCGCTTCATCCATATTGGTGCAATACGCCTCAATCTTCATATCGGGGGAAGCATCCATTTTGCGCAGAATCTCGCGGCTGAGGTCTGAGTTGCTTTCATTCACAACCGCGACAGGGACATCCCTCACGACCTCATTGGTGTAGACATACGAATACAGCAACGGATAAGCTAAAGGTACAAATAGGATGAATATCATTATCCCCTTGTCGCGGATAATGTTCCCGATTTCGCGATACCATATCTGGAATATGTTCAATATCGATTTCATCACTGTTATGCTTGGTATTTATATTTCAGGAACGCCGTGCGGTACCGAGGCAAGACAATCAGCGGCAAAAGCAGGAAACATAGCAATGCCACGACCGATGGCCATACATACATTATCGAGCATCCGTTAAGGGCCTGATTGACATATATGAGATAATAATGCCGGAGGGGGAACAGCCACGCGAGATGACGCAGGAATGGAGCCATTGCCGTCACCGGATAAGTGAACCCCGCCAACGAGAACGACAGGATTCCCCATAACGAGCAAAGGCACATGGCTGTACGCATCTGCCCCAGAAACACCCCGAAGAAGAACACTCCGAACGCTTGGGACGCGAGAACGGTCACAAAACCAAGCAACATCATATGCCATAGGCTGACATTGCATGGATATCCCATGATCTTATAGAAATACACGTCGTAGAACACAAACATCAGAGTGAACAGTATTGTCTGAGGCAAGAGCTTCCCCGCCAGAGCAATCGATGAGGAATTGCCCGACATTTCATAAAGTTTCCTCTGGGTGTCGAATTTCCATTCCATACCGATTGTGTAGGAGGTGGAAAGCATAATAAGGAGTATCAGTATACCCGGCACAAGGATATTGTTTAGATACACGGCATAGTCAAGTGTCGGGTTATTGATAGGATGAGTCTCGATGGTAATCGGCTGGATTATCCCCATGGCTTTATCCTCGGTCGCCCCTTTCGCATACAGAGTCTCGCGGGTGAGCGCGAGGCCAGACAGCTCCGAGGCGGTCCTCATATCCTTCATAAGCAACGAACCCGGCACAAAATACGCCTCGTTAGTGTAAAATGATATCTTTGGCTGTCGGCTGGCAAGGGCTTTTTCTGTAGTACCCTTGGGGATATAGAAGAAGGAATATATCTCTCCGCGCTGCATCGCCTCCCTCGCATCCGAGAATGAAGGGTACGATGCCACGAAATCAGCTTCTTCCATAGCATCAATGGTCCTGACTATCGTCCGCGAGATATTTGTATTGTCCTCGTCCACAATCCCGGCCGGGAGCTTCGTGGGCAAGCCCTTGTCCATAAGGGTGACGAAGAAGATGGCACACACCACCGGAGCCACCACCATACAGAACAGGAAGAGCGGACGATGGGAATACCCTTTCAACTCACGACAGGATATCGTCTTCAAACGTTCAAACACAGTCATACGGTCAGTTGTCATCTTTTCATAATTGCCGACATTCCTCCGCGCAGCCCGATAAGCTCAGACGGATCGACTGGATAAGCCTGCAATTCGAATGTCTTGAGGTCAAACTTGTCAAGAGCCTTGGTGGCTTTCCATGTCGCGAAGCTGCCTACCTCTTTGATTCTCGTCACTTTCACGGTCACATCCTTGTCATATGCCGGGACATAGACCGATACCTGTTGTCCCACACTCAGCCCGGGCAACATATCTTCACGCACATTGAAGGTGAACCACACATCATCAAGCTTGGCCACATTCATGATGGGTGCACCCGACCCTACCAGTTCTCCCTGTTCAGGGAATATCTCTGTAACAACACCATCGGCTGATGCGACAAGCACTGTCTCATCAACATAGGAGGACACTTCGCTGATGGCTCCTTCAGCACGCGACACCTGGGCCTCGGCAGCATTGATGTCTTCATGACGTGTACCGTTCACCGCCATATCATATTGTGATTTCGCCGCATTTTCAGAAGCTACCATAGCCCGGTAATTTGCCAAAGCCTCGTCACGTTTCTGCTCCGCCATCACTCCGTTTTCAAAAAGGCGGTTGACACGGTTGTAAGTTTTCTCGGCGACTTCACGGCCGGCGATTGCCTTCTGCCATACCTCATAAGCCGATTGTATCTGTTCACGCCGTGCGCCGGTACGGGCTTTCTGCTCCATGGCGCGGGCAGCCTTGAACGCGGCCTCGGCCTGGGCGAGTTTGGCTTGGATATCAGGAGCCTCGAGAATCACCAGGGTGTCCCCTTTGCTTACTACATCCCCCTCCGAGACCTTTATTTCAAGAATCCTGGCAGGTATTTTGCTTGAGACCCTGTAATCCGAGGTCTCGGCTTGCCCCTGGATTACCTCCTCAGGCTCGGGTATACACAATCCGACAATCACGACAATGGCGATGACGGCCAGGATAATGGAAGTGCAGACAATTATTACGTTGATATTCTTCTTTTTCATTGCTGTATGAATGTTATTTGATTGTTCCCAATGATTTTTTCAGATAAAGATAAGCCAGACGCACATCGATGTCAGATGCGATGAGATTGGTCTTGGCTTTGAGCCACGCCGTCTGCGCCTCAATGACATTGCTGACAGGAATCACACCCTCCTTCAGCCCCATCGTGGCATAACGGAGATTCTCATCCGCGGCGGCCTGACTGCTCAACGAAGCAGTATAACGTTCATGAGCCTCACGCACTTTCTGTCGGCTCTGGCAAACCTGCAACTCTATCTTCTCACGAGTCTCCTCGAAGTTGAATCGGGCCGCAGCCGCCTCGGCCTTCGCGCTTTTGACCTTATATCCTCTGTCGCCCCAGGTGATAATCGGGATATTGACAGCCACTCCTATGTTCCATGTCCCTTTGAATTTCTTCTCGAAGCTATTGAATACAGATGGGTAACTTGCGAAATATCCTCCGGTAAGCACCACGCTTGGCAAAAACTCGGAACGTGCGATTTTCACCTTCTCATCATATATTTTAAGCGAGGTGCCTATCGCGGAAAGCTCAGGACGGTTTTCCCACGCGTCAGGATTGTCTATCTCCGCCAGTTCTGACGCCGCGAAGTCATCATTGTTTTCATCTTCCAGTTCGATTGAAGAATCCAGCGGAAGACCGCAAAGCTGACAAAGACGCATTTTCAGAATCTCGATACCGTTGTCAACCTGGATTATCGCCACATCAGCTTCATTGACCTTAACCTTGACGCTGAGTCCATCGGCTTTCGTCGCGAATCCCTCATCAATCATCTGCTGGATATCACTCTCAAGGGTCTTGACCAGATTCAGGTAACTTTCGGCAAGCCGTTTGCGAGCTGACAGCTCCACGATATTCCAGTATGTCTCATCCACATCGACTATCAGTTCCTGATATTCCAGGCGGTGCTTGTCAGATGCGATCTTCTCTGCGTAACGGGTGATATTGTTGTATGCCCTGATTTTGCCACCCATATATATGGGTTGGGTAAGCATCACCGCCGCCCCTGCCATATTACGCGTGTCGGTTCGTAACGCATCCACCAATCCCTGCCCCACCTGATTGAGGGCCGGAATTGAAAGTGCGTCCCCGACACTTGACAATGTAGCCTTTTGCTCATCGCTGAGCAAAGACAATTCTTTGCCGGTATGCATATAGATACCCGAGGCGGAGACTTTAGGCAGATAATTCGTGAAGGCTGATTTACGATTGTAATAGGCCGCCTTCATCTCCATCTCAGACTTCCGGAGATCTTTGTTGTTTTCCACCGCGAGTGTGCGGCAGCTGTCCAGGCACAGCACCCTGGGTGCTGCCAAGATTGCCGGCATGCCAAGCAATATCAGCAGCAATAACGAGAGGTTTCTTTTATACATTCCAATCATATCTGTCATTCTTAATTCAGCTGCAAAGTTCGGCACAAATGGATATTCAAGAAAGTCGTATTTCTCCGGCAAATTGGAGTATACTTCGCTTTCTGCCCCTCCTACACACCAACTATATGCATATTATTGTTATATTTGCGCAGTTTAATCATTATAAGCTATGTATAAGGCAACTACTGACATATCTATCGAACGCTTGCTCGAACAGGACATTCCCGAACTGGTAGGCTTCAACAATGACATTGTGATGATGAACACCCTTGGAGATTTACGGCTGTTTTCTCACCCGGCGAGACTTAAAGCCACCACTGTGCTTGTCTGCCTGCAAGGGGAGATAGATTGCAGCATTAATCTCCGACGTTTCAAAATCACAGCCAACCATCTGCTGGTTAATTTCGCAAGTGATATCATCCAGATTCACGACTCTGACAATATAGCCGGATATGCCATCATTCTCTCGGAAGATTATCTCCAGCAATTGCAACTCGATTTCAGATTGAGGGCGCAAAGCTACATAGGCTTGCGTGGCAACGGTCCGATCAGCGTGCCTTATGAGGAGCTTGTCCACCTTAAACCATATTATGCCCTGTTCAAAAAAAATATGGAGGATGGTAATTCCGAGGCCATAAAAGGCCTTGCGCTCGCTTTGTCATACACCATATTATCAATGGTCAGACGTTTCCAGCCGCAGAACAACCTCACAATGGGGAAAGACGCCTCTCGCGCCCAGCAGCTGTTTGACAAATTCATGACATTGCTCCAGGCATATCACGAAAAGGAACGCAGCCTGCAATTCTATGCCGACAAGATGTATCTCACCCCTAAATATGTGTCGGGGATGATCAAAAGTTATAGCGGGAAGGCAGCCCTCGAATGGATAAACGAGTATGTCGTGCTTGAAGCCAAGATGATGCTCCGCTATACCCCAATGTCAGTCCAGGAGATTGCGTATGCCCTTAACTTCCCTACCCAGTCTGCTTTCGGGAAATATTTCAAACAGCAGGTCGGCTCAAGCCCCAAGCAATACAGAGACAAGCAATAGACGACACCCCCAAACGGCAACTTCGTCTGTGTAAATAAATAATTATCAGTGTCTGTTTTTTGGAAAACAGGGGAAATTCGTTATCTTTGCAGATAATATGTGGACACTGGTAGACTACATCAACACGACCTGGTTATGGTGGACTGTCACCATAGCCTATGCCGCCATTGTCCTCGGGGTCATAGCCATTGTGGTTTCGGAAAACCGCAATCCGGTGAAATCCCTCGCCTGGGTAACCGTGTTGCTTGTATTACCGGCTGTCGGCCTTATCCTGTATCTGTTCTTCGGCCGTAACATCCAGAACAAGCGTATCATATCGAGACGTAACCGCCGGAAACTCAAAAGGCTGGAGCAAAACGGACAAATCGAGTCTTCGAAGGTCAAACAGTCGTCGGTAAATCTGCGACATATAAAACTTGTCCACTCCCTGCAAGGTTCCCCTTATTATGAAGGCAACCGGGTTGACATTTTCGACAATGGCAATGACAAGTTTGAGGCGTTGCTCGCCGACATTTCCAGCGCAAAAAGCTTCATCAACATAGAATATTACATAATCGCCGATGACAAAATAGGCAATCGCATAAGCCAGGCCCTCGTGGAACGGGCCAGAGCAAGCGTAAAAATCAGAATCATCTACGACTCGGTAGGCTCTTTCAAGACACCCGGGAAATTTTTCAAAAAACTCAAGAAGGAAGGTATCGAGGCCTATCCATTCTTCGAGGTCGCATTTCCTCCATTCGGCACACGCGTAAACTGGCGTAACCACCGCAAAATTGTCATAATCGACGGCAGGGTGGGATATATCGGCGGAATGAACATCGCCGACCGTTATGTAGACGGCGGAAAATCATTTGATGTCTGGCGGGATTTGCATCTCAGAATCACCGGTCCCGGTGTGGCTGCGTTGCAGCAGTCTTTCGCGGTGGACTGGAACTACATGGGACAGCCACTGATTGAGGACGAGACCACTCCCGATTCGCCGGACACGAATCCTGTCACGGACAATGGAGTTGGCATACAGCTACTCACCGGAGGACCTGTCAACCAATGGATGAATCTCACACTGATGTTCCAGCAGGCCATATCATCCGCCAAGACCCGAGTGTGGCTCCAGACCCCGTATTTCCTCCCGACTGAAGGATTGCTCCATGCCCTTCAGATCGCATCGCTGTCAAAGGTGGATGTGCGTATTATGCTCCCCCGTCGCAGCGACAGTGATATGTTGCGCTGGGCTTCTTTCAGTTATATCCAGGAATGTCTGAGAGCCGGAATAAAGGTATATCTCTATGACAAGGGGATGCTCCACAGCAAGGCCATAATCGTGGATGACGATTTCGCCACGGTCGGCTCGACCAATTTTGACTTCCGCAGTTTCGAGCATAATTTCGAGGCCAATCTGCTGGTCTATTCCAAAGAATTCAATGCCGCCCTCAGAGCGCGTTTCATAGCTGACCAACGCGATTGCCTCAGGGTCAATCCCGGTATATGGCGACAACGCCCCTACCTTGAAAAAGGGCTGGAGTCGGTAATGCGTCTGTTCGCGCCGATATTATGATTTCCCCGCGATGGCATCTATCCACGATTTATTGAAAAAGTATTGGGGGTATGACTCATTCCGCCCTATGCAGGAGGAAATCATCACCTCTGTCCTCGACGGACATGATACACTGGGGCTGCTCCCTACCGGAGGTGGGAAATCCATCACTTTCCAGATTCCCGCATTGATGCTCGGCGGCCTGACCGTGGTTGTCACCCCGCTCATATCCCTGATGAAAGACCAGGTTGACAACCTGCGTCGTAAGGGAATTCTGGCAGGCCAGCTCAACCACGCGATGAAACGCCACGAAAGCGAGCTTGTCTTGAAACGGTGTGAGTTAGGGAAGATAAAGATTCTATATCTATCCCCGGAAAAGTTGCGTTCACCAAATATGGAGGCTTGGTGGAACATCCTCGATGTCAGGCTCATCGTGGTGGACGAGGCTCATTGCATCTCCCAGTGGGGTTATGATTTCCGGCCTTCATACCTTCAAATCGGTCAGTTGCGCGAACGATTCCCCGACGTGCCGGTTCTTGCTCTCACCGCGTCTGCTACGCCACAGGTGGTAGACGACATTATGGACAGACTCTCCTTCCGCGACAAAAGCCATCGTTTCCACCTTAGTTTCACCCGCAAGAACATCTCATATGTCGTAAGACACTGCGATTTCAAGGACACGGAATTGCTCCATATACTCTCCCGTGTCAGCGGATGTGGCATAGTCTATACCCGTTCCCGGAAGCGCACCCATGAACTGGCTGCATTCCTCGCGTCCAACGACATATCGGCCGATTACTACCATGCCGGTCTATCTCCTGAGGATAAAAACGAACGACAGAACCGATGGAAATCTGGAGAGACAAGGGTTATGGTGGCGACAAATGCCTTCGGCATGGGTATAGACAAGCCGGATGTCAGGATAGTCATACACCATGACCTCCCGTCATCCCTTGAGGAATATTACCAGGAAGCAGGCCGCGCGGGGCGTGACGGGCTGCACTCTTGGGCCGTCGTCCTCACTACCCCCGCAGACAAGGGAACCCTGACCCGGAGATTATCTGAAACCTATCCCGACAAGGAGTTCATACGCGACATCTACGAGAAACTTTTCATATTCCTCGGGGTCGGGATGGAGGAGGGATTCGGTAAAAACTTTGAATTCCAGTTCGGGAAATTCTGCCAGCGATGGGACCTGAATCCGGTGATGGCAGACAGTGCGCTGAGAATCCTGTCTCAGGCCGGGTATTTCGACTACACCGATGACATGACGAGTCCGTCAAGGCTGTTCATGACGATGTCACGCAGGGGATTGTATGATCTCCGGGGACTGTCAGAAGAGACAGAGCGGGTCTTGCAGTTCATCTTGCGCAACTATCCCGGCATCTTCGCCGACTACGAGCATATCCAGGAACCATACATAGCATCCTCCCTTGAGCTTACCGAGCGCACGGTATATGAGTCATTGCTGCGTCTGCGGAAACTGCATGTAATCGATTATGCTCCGAGAAAACGCGCGCCATACATTTATATGTTACGTTCGCGCGAACCGAGACAGGATGTCATCCTCCCCAAAGCGATATATGAGACACGGAAGCAACTTATGGAGGTACGTCTGAACGCGATGAAAAAATTCGCGTTCGACGATTACGCCTGCCGGGTCGAGACAATGCTCGGCTACTTCGGGGAAAAGACCTCACCCTGCGGCACATGTGATGTCTGCCGCGAACGGCGTAAAATAGAGAGCCATCGAAAACAACAGTTGAAAAGCGCCTCCATAGCCCCGGAGATCATCGAAGAGGCTATCGTTTATGTGGTCAACCAGAATCCGGAAGGCATCTCTGTTGACACCCTCGCCTGCAATCTGAATCTGAGCCCCGACACGATACTGGAGCCGATACGTAGGCTTGCCGATACCGGCAACATTCAACTGGAATGTGATCAGCTTTTCCCCATAACCGCCGCAAGGCAATAATAAAAGCGGGCCTCGCTTGTCTCCATCCTGGAGAAGGCGAGGCCCGGGAGTTTTCATGGATTCCTGCGAATCACTTATCGCGAAATGGCGAACTTCAGAGATTCGGATGTGCCATCCACATATTTCACATAGAGGACATATACCCCGTCTGCGAATCCATCAACGGGAACTGTCACATTGTTTTTACCGGGAGCCATGTCTGACATCAGACGTCCTGACAAATCAACCACGCGGATATTTGCAAGAGCATTCTCGGCATTAATCGAGATACCTTCTGTCGTGAAGCTGATTTCAGACTTGACAACCGACACTGCGTCGATGCTTGCCAGGATTCCATTCGCGAAGTAAACCGGGACGGTGTAAACCGGCTTGAGTTCGTCGTTTGAGCGAATCTCAATCGCGGCCTCATACATACCCTCGTTGAGGTTGGCCGGATTCATCGAAACCTTCACTGTGGCGGATTCCCCGCTGCCAAGCGAAATGTTATCTTTGTCAAGAGTAAGCCAGTTGATATAGGCCGAGCGTTCGCCGGTGACATTCGCGCGGATGCAATAGTTATGGTCTATACCCAGCTCTGACATCGACCACCAGGTCTCGCCGCCGATATTGCAAAGGTCGCCATAACCGGCAATTGCGGGCACGCCGTCAATGCCGATATGATATTTCGAAGCTGACATGTTAAGCATCTCGACACCAAACCAGATATCTTCCCCTGTGATTTCAACAGGATTGTCGAGAGTCACCACATTCCACATACCGGGCTGTGCGGTGAATTCCTGGTCGGCAAGCACCTCACCAGCATGTGCGCGATCCACCCCCTGACCATATACTTTGATACGGGTGCCTTCGGGCAATTCATTGATGAAGACCTCGATGCTTGAAATCTTCATGCCCTTGAGCGCCCTCATACGTTCACGGGGATAATAGTGGGCGAAAACACCTGCGGAATAGTTACCGAGCGAAACAGCCGATTCATAACCGCCGTCATAACGGAGCACATATTCCGACTCAGTCTCGGTCTCAGCCTTTCCGGCCTTCAAAACCTTTTGTGATTTGAGGGAAGACCCGAAGTCTCTTGCGGGAGCCAGGGAACGGGGCTCATATACCTCCGGCAAGTCATAGACCACACCGAGCGAACCTTCGAGAAGTGCGTCACCATTATTGGAAATCGCCAATGCGGAATGGCATACATCCCCTTCGGTCTCTCCTGAAACCTCCGCAAGATCTGTGGCGACAGAAGAGGTGGCCTCGTTGCGCTTCACAATCAGTCCGTAATCTTCGGTCTCTCCGAAATAATAACTGCCGCACGGTGAGGGGGAGCCATAGACATCCATGACCACACGCATACGTTTGAGCCCTTCGGTAACGGGTACATTCTCGGGGATAGTAAGCTCAAGGTCGTTATCATAAATATAGCCGATTTCTTCACCAGCGCCGGAGAAAACGCCATCGTTGTTCCAGTCAACCCAGACTCCGGTAACAAATGCCCCCAGAGGCTCCATAGAGATTGTCAGGGTTTCTCCCGGACGGATTTCGGTCACACCACCCTCTGTGGAGGAGTAATCGGTATAGCTGTCTGATTCAGAGCTGTTGTCAATCGTTCCGACAGTGACGCGGGTTATGCCGACTCTGGGATCTTCATATTCGTGGCCTGACTCGCAAGCCTCACCTTCCGACATTGAATAGGTGGAAGCTGCTGCGTTCATTTTGCTTATAGCCTCGTCTCCGGGGGTCACATTGCGCACCTCAACCTTATGGTCTCCGGCTGCAGACAGGTCCGCGCGCGAAACGAAGGTGTATGAGAATGACGCGCCGGGAGCAATCGATTCAGGGATAGTCTCCACGGCCACGCGCTGGCCATCAACCCACAGTTCGAGTGTTGCATCATCCAAAGCCTGCGCGCCGGCATTCACGACCTTGGCAGTAACCTTCTCATGGCTGCCATGTGCAGTCGAAGCAGGAGCAATGATATTGTCGACACGGAGTGCTTTCTGAGCTGCCATCGAGCCGTCGCCCATAAAGCTGAACACAGCCGGGAGGTTGGCAAAATTCAAGCCATATTCCTCTCCCATATACACATAAGCATAATCGATTGATGTGTCAGCGGTGAAAACCGAAAACCAGCATGAAGGAGCATCCCCCATATCGACAGCGCTGAACGCCATAAATCCTGCCTCCAGCTTGACAGGCTCATCAAGGGCGACACGGAATTCATACAATGGAGTTTCGTTTTCTCCGGAACCATATGTGACGCCAAGATAACGTCCGATGATGTCAGATTCCTGACGTGACACGAGTTCTCCAGGACGACCGTTCTCATCCTGGCGGTAGAATGCGATTTCAAACTTGACAGGCTCGGTCATTTCAAAATCCTCCGAGATCCCACCACGACTGTCACATCCGAGCCAGTTGTAGTTTTCATCATCAAAGTAATTGAACATACCGATCACACGGACCTCATTGACAGTCTTGTAACATCCGTGGAATGCCTGATAGAAGATGGTTGACATGCCGGGACGACCCTGATCTGAACTCTGAAAGCCGGAGTAACCGACCTGGTCAGCGATGTAGGGGCCATCCAGCACAGTGTTCTCGGGAGCGGCAAAGATTTCATCGACTGTGATTTTAGCCAGTGAGCGATGCCAGTTTCCGAAACTTGTTGCCGCGATTGGCTGTTTGCTTCCCGCGAGTTTACCCGGAGAAATCGGAGCAGCTTGCAGCAACATCGGGCATAATGCCGCAAGTGCAATGTAGATTTTCTTCATAAGATTGATTAATATGTTGATGAATCTGATTTTGTCTACCTGTCCACAAAGATACTATTAATATCATAACGGCTATGATAAAAATCACCCCTCGGTTTAACAAATTCAAGAATCCGGAATTTTACGTTCCTCAAAAAACGCACAAATGCCACCTGACGTTGCCAATCAATGGCTTACGCGTTCTTCGCGGGCCATTTTCCGGTAAACGGACGGAGACAATCCGGTATGTTTCCGGAATGCTTCGGTAAATGTGGTCTGAGACTTGAATCCCACGCTTTCCCCTATGAATTTGATTTTATAAGAGTCATAATCGGAGTCAGCCAGCCTCTCACAGGCGAGCTTCACACGGTAGTCGTTTATGTAAGTGTTGAAATTCCGGTTGAATTCCTCATTGATGGTCTGCGATACATACTTTGAGTTTGACCCAACGATTTTAGCCAATCGTTCGAGGGAGAATTCCGGATTACACAACTCCTCACTGTCATTTTCCATCACGGCGGTAATCGCTTCGGCAAGCTTGTTGCGATGAATATCCCGCAGATTGCTGGTCTTGTATTTGGTCGGTTCTTCTGCAGACGGCGACTCCATCTCAGAAGTCCGCTTACACTCAATTACCATTGCATTCAGGCGTGAGATTTCAGCGTCGCGCTCTTCGATAAGGCGCATCGCTTCCTTATAACGCCTATCCATCATTTCCCGCCCATTGGCGTTGGCCCGCGATATTTCATACAGGCTCCGATAACTGCGGGTAATGCGTCGTTTCTGGGAATAAAACAACAGCAGCAGTCCAAGCAACACGCATAATCCGACAATCACGCTAATCAAAACAATGCGTTGGTTCTTTATTATCGATTCCTTGCGCTCTTTTTCCTGATACAAGGAGCTTATTTCCTCAGCGGTCTTGGCCGCCTTGTACTGAAACAACACATTCTTGACCGCGTTGAATTCACGGTCGTCCATAATGGAGTCGCGGATATCGAAATAGCGTTCGCGATATTGCCTGGCTTTCTGCTGGTTGCCTTTGCGGGAATAATATTCCGACAACCCTTCATATACGGAGGGAAACATTCTTTCAAGCCCGTTGCGTTCGGCCGTCTCCCGGCAACGCTGCATATAGATTAGGGCGGAATCAGGTTGCCCCATCTCCTGATAGACGGTGTATAGCTCCTGATAGGCCGAACCTTCATAGCGTGGCTCTATTCCTGTCCGTGACGCATAAACCGCCATCTCGTGGAATTTTCGCGCAGCTTCCGCATACTGTTTTTTGCTTTTGAGCAACAGGCCGTCAAGCAACCCGTCAAGAAATATCTCCTCTGTCGTGACAGGTGGATAACGTTTTCGGGCGATTGTCCGATATTTCTCCGCCTCGGCAGATTTACCGGTATAGGTAATCATGCCTGACAGATTGGCAAGCAGTTTTTTCTCGACATCCGGGTCGGGATGTGATTCGCATATCTGCAACCCCTTTTCGTAATAATCTATGCCGGTCTCGTAGTCATTGAGGCAGCAATACACGTTGCCGATGTTCTTGTAGATTGTCGCAGCCATTGGCTGAGTGGGCGCGTTCTCGCTGATCATCAATGCCTGTATGTAATTTTCGAGAGCGCCTGCATAGTCACACCT
>URLF01000039.1 GCA_900548705.1 uncultured Porphyromonadaceae bacterium
GGAGGAATACAGCATCACGGTTCCGCTCGGTTCGGCCATGGCCGCGGCGGCGGCGAGAAGGGCGGCAGTCTTCAGGAAACCTCTTCGGCTGTAGGTTGACATACCTTTCTAACTAACTAATCTTATCTTACTAATTCACGAATTGCGGGATTATTCAAGGTAATGGTCGCTCCCCTCCCATCCGGGGTTCTGGGTCAGCACCCCTTCCGAGAGCTGGATTTCGGTCAGGGGGATGGGGAGGAAACCTCCGGTTTCGGGACGGAATGTGACGCTCTTCTTGCGAGGCACCCTGCGGTCGTAGATCTGGATGTCGGTCTGGTTCTCGGTGATGAGACGCTCGTCATGCCAGCGCAGTAGGTCGTAATAGCGTTCCCCCTCGAAGGCAAGCTCGAAGCGTCGCTCCTCCTTGATGTTGTCGAGGGTGGCGGCTTTGGAGGGGAGGTTGACGCGTGAGCGCACGCGGTCGAAATAGGCCTGTGCCTGGGGGCATTCAAGCTCGGCTCCCATCAGCAGCACGTCGGCGAAACGTATCAGGATGATGTCCTGGGTATTGTTGAGCTGGAAGTTGGTCTCGCTCATTCCGTAGAGGGGCACACTGTAGTTGACCACGCTCTGGTGGGTGTCGTCGGCGTAGACATTTATCGGGCAATGCTTCTTGTTGATGTAATATGTCTCCTCGCTCGCGTTGCCGCCCCCCTTGAGGTAAAGGCGCATCTCGGAGCGGTCGTTGCAGTCGATGACCGAGCCTTTCTTGCGGATGTCCGCGTCGTCCCAGTCCTCCCACAGTTTGGGATTCACCGGGCCGAAGCCCCATCCCTGGCCGAAGGGGAAGGTGTAGAGATAGTTGCTCTGGCCGCGCACGCCGTAGTAGAGACATACCTGGTTACACTTCTGCTGGATTACATCCCAGGTGCCGAGTGTGGAGTATTTGATGGCCATCACCTCCTCGATGTTGCCGTCACCGGCCCATTGCAGGCCATTGTCGGATGTGTACTTGTAATCCTGCACATGGCTGTAAGGCCAGAGGTTGCGGAAATCGGAGAGGAGGTCGTGACCGCTGTTGGCGATGCAGTCGGCGATGAATCCCTGAACCTGCTGTTTGGTCACCTCACCCCCGTCGACGGTCGGGAGGGAGTTCTTGCCGTAATATCCGGTGTAGAAGAGCCACACCCTCGCAAGCAACGCTTCGGCTGCCCAGCGGGTCATACGGCCCACGTTGCCCCTATCCATGGAGGCCACATTTTCGGCGGGAATCTTCTCTATGGCGGCCAGAAGGTCGGAGGCGATGAAGGCATAGGTCTGGTCGGCCGGGGTCTTGGGGATATTGACAGGTTCGGGAGCGGTCACCAGAGGCACTTCGCCGAACATGCGCGATAGGTCGAAATAGAAGAACGCGCGGAGCATCCGGGCCTCACCCTCGATTTTGTCGCGTTGTTCCTGCGAGTCCCATTCGAGGTTGGGAATCTGCTCCACCAGGAAATTCGCGCGGTAGATACCCATGTAGCGGGCACGCCAGCTCCAGCGGAACATGTCTTCACTCGACTTCTTGAACTGGTCCATGGCCTTGCAGGACTTGTCGGACTGGTCACCTCCGCCGAAGCAGTTGTCGCTCATCAGTTCGGAGATGAAATATGAGAAACCAAGCGGCTCGCAGCGTCCGAGCATCGCGTAGACTCCGGTCAGCAGCTGGTCGGCATCCTCGGGGGAATGTGGGAAATTGGAAGTGTCCTTCTTGGTGAGGTTCTCGGTGTCGAGGAAATCCTCACATCCGGTCACCCCGGCGAGGAGCAGTATGATGGTGAAAATCGAAAAAAGCTTTTTCATTATTTCAGGGTGTTAGATAGTGATTTTGAACAGCCTCTTGAATCAATACTCGATGCTCAGGCCGATGAGATAGCTGCGTGAGCCGGGATAGTAGCCCAGGTCGATGCCCGAGGCCCAGCTGTCGCCACCTCCATAACCGATTTCGGGATCCATCCCGGAATACTTGGTGAATGTGAACGGATTCTGCACCGACCCGTAGAGACGCAGCTTGCTCAGGGGGAGACGGGGGAGCAACCGCTTGAAGTCATATCCCAGGGTGATGTTGGTGATGCGGAAATAGTCGCCGTCCTCTATGTAGAGGTCGCTGACATATTGCCAGTTGATTGCGGAGCCGTTCATGGAGGGGAGGCGGTTGGAGGTGCCTTCACCGTGCCAGCGGCCGAGCATCTCGGTGGTGTAGTTGTCGTAAGGCTTGTCAGTGCCGCTTCGGTATGAGCGGGCGATCTGGTTTCCTGCCACACCGTATCCGGTCAGTGAGAAATCGAATCCCTTGTAACCGAGTAGTATGTTTATGCCGTAGGTGAGGTCGGGATAAGGATTACCGATACAAGTGCGGTCCTCGGGAGTGATAGTCCCGTCACCGTCACGGTCTACGAATATCACGTCGCCCGGTTTGGCGGCAGGCATGATGGGGAGCCCGGTGGCCTCGCTGATGTAATTGTCAATCTGCTCCTGGTTCTGGAAGATTCCGGCTGTCTTGTAGCCGTAGAAATAACCCAGGGGATGCCCCTCTTCTGCGCGGTAGAAAGCCGAGGTGTTCTGGGCAAGGATGGCGGCGTTACCCTCTATGAGTCCGTTGCCGTTGGCGATGCGCAATACCTTGTTGCTGTTGTGGGCAAGGTTGGCCGACACGCTGTATGTGAAGTCACCCACACGGTCATTCCATGAGATTGAGAACTCCACACCGGTGTTCTTGATGTCTCCGCCGTTGACATAGGGAGCGCCTGTGCCCCAGATGCCGAGCGCGGTGGGCTGCACGAGCCAGTCGAGGGTCTTCTTCTCATACCAGTCGAATGTCACACCCAGACGGTTCTGGAGGAACCTCGCGTCGAGACCGATGTCGGTCTGGCGGGATGTCTCCCATTTCAGGTCGGGATTGCTCATGATGTCGGGATAGGCACCGATGGTAGGATGGCTCTTGTCATCCCCGAAATAATACCAGGCGGCGTTGGTGGCGTTGCCGAACGCGATGGTCGAGAGGTAGCGGAAGGTAGGGATGTTGCAGTTGCCGTTCTCACCCCAGGAGACACGGAGCTTGAGCATGTCGAGCCAGGTTGACTGGTCTTCCATGAATTTCTCGGCGGCGATGTTCCATCCGGCCGACACCGACGGAAAATATCCCCAGCGGTGGCCACGGGCGAAGTTGGATGAGCCGTCGGCACGCATGGTGACTGTGGCCATATAGCGGCGGTCGTAGTCATAGTTGACACGCCCGAACCAGCTGACAAGCTGGCCACGGCTCCAGGGTGCGCCCGACAGGGTGGTGGAGCCTGAAGCTATTGTCTTGACGTTGCTCAGCCAGGCGTATTCGAAGCTGTCAAACTCGCTGTCGCGGTTGGAGCCGTTGATGTCTTGCCCCAGACCCCACTTCTCGACCGAGTTGCCGGCGAGGATGTTGAGGTGATGTCCCTTGACGGTGAAGTCATAGCTCAGGGTGTTGTCCCATGTCCACTGCAGGCCGTTGCCCGACCCCTGGGCTACGCGGTCGGTCTTTGCGTAGCTCTTCTCGTTGAGCTGGTAGACAGGCACATATTCGCGGGAGTTCCAGCCATTGTAGGCGAAACCGAACGCGCTCTTGAAGGTAAGTCCTTTTACAGGCTGCAACACCAGGTAGAGGTTGCCACGGGCATTGTAGTTCTTGCTCTGGGAGAAGGAGCGGAGGTAATACATCTCCGCCACGGGGTTGGTTTCGTCGCTGTCGAGCAACACGGGCCAGGCGTATTTTTCGGGATTCTCCATCACCGGGAACAGCGGCGACGCGCAGAGGGCGTTGCGCACGTCGTTCCAGTACATGTTTCCTGTGCCCTGGGTCATTCCTTTTGAATTGACGTGGGCCATCGTCAGGGTCTGGCCGAAGGTCAGGAGGTCGCGGTCGGGACGCTTGACGATGATATGCTCGGAGTTGAAACGGAGGGTGAAACGCTCGTAACGCTGTTTCACGTCGTCGGCGGTAACACCGATGGTCGGGGTCTCGGAAGCATAGCTGACACCGAGCGAGTAGGTGGAGCGCTCGCCGCCACCGTCAAGACCGAAGTTGTAGCCCTGCTTGAAGCCGTTCTTTTTCTGAATCTCGTCAAGCCAGTTGGTGCCGGTGAACTCCCCGCTCTGTATCTGCTCCCACATCGGGACATTGGCGGCGAAGTCTGCGTCGGTCAGGCCTGTCTCCTTCATCAGCTCAACATACTGCTGGGCGTTGAGGGGGGTGACTGTCTTGGGGATGGTCTGCCAGCCGAGATACATGTTGAAATGGGCGTTGACCTTCTCCTTGCTCCCCTTCTTGGTGGTGACGAGAATCACACCGTTGGCGGCTCTCGCGCCATAGATGGCGGCGGAGGCTGCGTCTTTCAGCACGTCGAGGCTTTCGATGTCATTCGGGTCGAGCAGGTTGAGGTCACCTCCGGCCACACCGTCGATGACCACCAGCGGGGATGAGTTGTAGATGGTGCCGAGTCCTCGGATGTTTACCTTGAAGCCGTCCCCCGCCTTACCGGAGTTCTTGACGATGTTCACGCCGGGAGCCTGGCTCTGGAGGGCACCTATCGCCGACATCGTGTTCTGCCGGGCGATTTCGTCACCCTTTACCTGGAGGGTGGCTCCGGTGATGAGTTTCTTCTGCTGCACGCCGTAACCGATGGCCACCACTTCGTCAAGCACATTCTCGTCTGATTCCAGGGTGATGGGGATGTCGCGTCTCCCGTTAACCTTTACGGTGGTTGTCTTGTATCCTATGAAACTGGCGGTGACGCTACCTTTGTCGGGGAGGACAAGGGTGAAACGTCCGTCCACATCCGTGGTGGTGCCGTTGCCGGGATTGCCGGCCTCGGTCACTGTCGCGCCCGGGAGCGGTTCGCCGTCGCCGGTTACCGTACCTTGTACTTTGATGTCCGCCGCCAGGGCTGACAGGGCCATCGCCGGTGTCAGTATTGCGGCCGCCAGTATGCGTCGCGCCCATCCGGGGCAACGGCTGATGGCTGATCTGAGTGTTGGATTCATGGTTGTATGATTGGTTTGTTTTTTTGCAAAGTTACTGCCTGAGGCTCCATGGCGTATGCCTGATATGAGCATTTTACTTCGGGGATTGTCGGGATGGTTTCAAAAATGGGGAAAAATGTTGCGAGAATGTAGTCAACATCCATTTTTCAGTATGTCGCATGGCTCGATTTCAAGAAATGTGTCGTAACTTTGAGCCATCTTACCCCATGATAATCCAATCCTCACAACTTACAATTCCCTGTCACTGATATCCATGAAAACCCACTTGACCCGCTTGCCCGCACGTCTTATGCAGGTAATGTTGATTCTCGCCTGCTCATTCCTTCCCGCGAGGGGTGCCGAGAGCAGCTTCCATGACCTTGCCGGGCATCTGTTCGCCGTCTCCAATTCCCACATAAACAAGATATGCCAGGATCATCTGGGATATATCTGGATTGCCACCGACTACGGACTCACCCGTTTCGACGGCGCTGAGGCGGTGGTCTACACCCGCACCCAGGAGGCCGGTTCGCTGCTGAGCAACACAGTCCTGACCGTGATGGAGGACAGCCACAACAATCTATGGGTCGGCACCACCGACGGCATCCAGAAATTCGACCGCTCCACCCAGACCTTCACCACCCCGAGGCTGAGTTACCCCAACGTCCCCGATTTCAGTTATGTCAACTCTATCATCGAAGACCGCAAGGGGAACATATGGTTCACCACCTCGCGCTCGGGTGTGGTCTGCATCCGTCCGGGAGAGGCGGAGCCGGTATGCTACATGACCACCAACTCACGCATCTGCTCCAACAAGACGACAATATTATATGAAGACAGCTTCGGCAACATATGGATAGGGTCGATGGATGCCGGAATCTCGATTTTCAACGGCTCCACAAACACGATGACCACCCTCTCGCATGATCCCGCCGACCCGACCTCCCTGTCCAGCAACATGATATTCACCATCGACCAGACCAATGACGGCCGGCTCTTCATCGGGTCGCTCGACGGAGGTATCGACGCGTATGACTACCGCACAAACCGGGTGACCCGTGGAGCGGTGAAGGTTGACGGGAATGTCTACATACTCAGCAACTCACCGGATGAGAATGTGATGTATATCGGCACCGACGGCAACGGCCTGAAAAAGCTCGACCTCGCTTCCGGAGAACTGAGCGACATGGAGATTGCCGTCAAGGAGTTCAACCTTTCCAAGGCCAAGGTGCACGACATTCTTACCGACCGGCAGGGCAATCTATGGCTGGCGGTGTTCCAGAAAGGGGCGCTGATGGTGCCGAGAGACAAAGAGGACTCTATGGTCAGCTTCTCCCACAACCCGTTTTATCCCTCGCTCAACATCGGCACAGAGCCTGTGTTGTGTGCCATGCAGAGCGCCGACGGGGCGTTGTGGGTCGGCACTGACGGAGACGGGATATATCACGCCGCCGCTCCCGGTGAGCCTTTCCGTCATATCCCTCCGGCAGCGTCGGGCGCAAGCGCGATTCTTACGATATTCCAGGATTCACGCGGGCGTATATGGGCGGGCAACTATCTCAACGGCCTCTCCAGGTATGACTCCGCGTCGGGGAGCTTCAAGCCTGTGCAGCTTCCGATACCCGACATCCCCGGAGGGAGGGTCAAGGAGGTCAACACCATCGCCGAGGATTCGGAAGGTAATCTGTGGATCGGCACCAACGGCAACGGGGTATGTGTCTACAATCCCGAGAGCGGTTCCACCCGTTTCTACAGCCACGACCCGGCGCAACCCCCATCCTCACAGCTGCTCGGCACCGCCATCCACGCCATACTTTTCGGCCCTGACGGAAAAGCCTGGATAGGCACCAGTGATGCCGGACTGTCATGTCTCGATCCCGCGACCGGGCGTTTCGAGCATTACAACGCCTCGAATATGCGCCTGAGCAACAACTGTGTCTTCTCCCTCTGTCTCGACTCCTCGGGAGCGGTATGGGCCGCCACACGAATGGGACTGAACCGTATCAAGGAGAGGCGCACACAGGTGTTCAACGAGACCCAGGGGTTGCTCAACAACCTTGTCTACGGGCTGGTGCCTGACATGAAAGGGAACATATGGCTGAGCACCGGCGGGGGGATATCGCGGCTCGACCCCACGACTCTTGAATTTGACAATTCCATGACCCTCGACCGTCTGACATGCAATGAGTTCAAACGTGGTTCAGCATGCCGGGGAAATGACGGGCGGATATATTTCGGCGGGGTAGGGGGCATGGTCTCCTTCCTGCCGGGACAGCCACGCGCACCCCACGAACTGCTCAATCTTTATTTCAACGAACTGACCGTGATCGACAGCGACGACTCGGCCGGAGGCGGCTCCGCCTCCGGCTCAAGGGGGATGGCCCCCCTTGAGGCACCCTTACCCCTCAACGCCAGAGACAAAGTGGAGCTGACCTATGACCGCAACAGCTTCACAGTGTCGTTCGGGGCGATAGAGTTCGCCCATCCCGAGAATGTGTCATACTCGGTGATGCTCGACGGACATGACAATGGCTGGATAGCCCTCCCGGCAGGTGTCCGCACCGCCACATGGTCGAGCCTCCCTCCGGGCGATTACACCCTGCGTGTCAGGGCTTCAATCGGAGGCTACCGTCCGGTGGAGAAGGCCCTGAAGGTGGTCATTGCGCCGCCGTTTTACCTCACACCCTGGGCGAAGACCATCTATGCCATCCTGATTGTCGCCATCATGATATTCATCGTGAAGGCCATCCAGTGGAGGATGAGGAAGACCGAGCAGCGCAACCGGCAGCTTATGCAGGCCCAGACAGCCGAGCACAAGCTGCAGTTCTTCACCGACATCTCCCATGAGATACGTACTCCCCTGACGATGATTCTCACCCCTCTGGAGTCGCTGAAGGAAAAGACACGCGACAAACACGCCCTCCACACCATTGATGTGATGAGGCAGAACGGACAGCGCATCCTGAGACTGATTGACCAGATAATGGATTTGCGCCGGCTCGACAACAACCGTATGTCGCTGTCGGTCAGCAGGGTCGACATCCGCAATTTTATCGAAGAGGTCACCGGAGCGTTCGCCAATATTGCTGCCAAACGGGAAATTACCTATACTGTGGAGGTTTCCGACGAGGTGGCGAAGACGGTGCTGCTTGACCCCGACAAGAGCGACAAGGTTCTCTTCAATGTGCTTTCAAATGCCTTCAAGTTCACCCCGGCAGGGGGCAGAATATCATTGAAGGCCACGGTGGAGGATGGCAGCCTGGCAATCCGGGTGGCCGATTCCGGCCCCGGTATACCCCCGGAAAGCCGCGACAGGGTGTTCAACCGCTTCTACCAGGTGAAGGAAAACACTCAGGCTTCCGCTCCCGGCACCGGCATCGGGCTTCATCTTGCCCGCAAGATGATGGACCTGCATCACGGGTCGATAACCATAGAGGACAGCTCGGCTGAAGGGACAGTGTTCCTGATTCTCTTCCCCTTGTCTGAGGATAGCTACCTGCCTGAAGAGATGGCCGGGGAGGAGAGCGATGTGACATCCGATGTTCCCTCCGACGAACCGGGGGCTGCACCGGCCGCTCCGCGCCATCAGATGCTTGAAGTGGTGACCCCCGAGAACAGCCGCAAGGATGGTGACGACACGGTTCAGCGCCACGCCACAGTGCTTGTGATTGAGGATGACACCTCCATCCTCGATTTCCTCACCACGAAACTGGGAGCGAATTACAACGTCATCACCGCCACAGACGGCACAACCGGTCTGGAGATGGCCCTCAAACGCCACCCCGACCTCATCCTGACCGACATCATGATGGAGGGAATCGACGGCCTGGAGCTTTGCCGCAAGATACGCGCCAACTCGGCGACATGCGAGATTCCGGTGGTGATGCTGACAGCCAAGGTCACCCAGGCGCAACGCAACGAAGGGTTCCTGGCGGGAGCCGACGCCTATGTCACCAAGCCGTTCAATGTGGCCCACCTGCTCAACCGCATCAACATGCTCATACATCAGCGGCGTATGCTCAAGGAGAAATATTCCGGCGGTGAGGCTGTCAACGAGGAGGTGGTGAAAATCAAGTCTAACGACGAGAGGATGCTCGAACGTGTCCGCAAGGTCGTGGTCGAGCAGCTTGCCAATCCTGAGCTGTCGGTGGAATACATCGCCCGCGAAATCGGTGTCAGCCGTTCCCATCTCCAGAGACGCCTGAAGGTGGCGGCCAACATGAATCCCAGCGAATACATAAAAAAAGAGCGAATGCGCCACGCCGCGATGATGCTCTCGACCAAGGATGTCGCCGTCTCCGAGGTGGCCTACGCCACCGGATTCTCCACCCTCTCCCACTTCTCGACCTGCTTCCGCGAGCATTTCGGAATGTCGCCGACGAGGTATGTCACCCTGCGTCAGCAGGCTCCCGGCGAGGCTCCCGAGGGGACTGATTCCGACACCCGGAAAGAGCCGGTCTGACCGCGTAAAACACTGTTGTAAACATTCTCGCAAGGGGTTGCGCCACATTCGCGCAACTCCTTGCTACATTTCCGACACTCCGTACTCAACCGGAAGAGTATCATACCCATTTTCAAAAAGCCACGGGAGGGTTTATGCCTAATTTTGCAATGTCGGTTTTCAACACCTGCCGACAGGGCGGAGGGAAGCCCGACGCGCTCCCCGCCCCACCAAAATCTACTGACCGATGAAAAAATCCGCAAAAATGATTTTCGCAGCCGCCGCTGTCGTTGCCATAGGGATCACCACCGCCACGGTGATGGCCGACCCCAATCCGGCAGAGGGTGACATCCCCATCCCGGAAGGATACACGCGCCTGGTGTTCTCCGACGAGTTCGACACCGACGGTGTGCCCGACCCCAAGAAATGGAACTTCGAGATCGGCTATATCCGCAACGGCGAGATGCAGTATTATACACCCGACAACGCCACATGCCGCGACGGACTGCTTATAATAGAAGCCCGCGCCGACAGCGTGACAGTCGACGGACAGCTTTGCCCTGTCACCTCGTCGAGCCTCACCACCAGCGGGAAGGAGGCATGGAAATATGGATATGTCGAGGTCCGCGCCAAGCTCCCGGCATCGCTCGGCACATGGCCGGCAATCTGGATGATGCCCCAGGAGAGCTGCTACGGCGAATGGCCCCGGTCGGGGGAAATCGATATCCTCGAACATGTGGGATATGATCCTTCAAAAATCCATTTCTCATCCCATACCGAGCGTTTCAACCATATGCGCGGCACCCAGCGCACCCACCATACGGTGGCTCCCGAAGCTGTCGGGGATTTCCACATCTATGCCTTGAAATGGACTCCCGACCGCCTGACCTGGTATTACGACGGTGATGAGCAGTATGCCATCGACCGCGAGACCGACAGCGACTGGACCACATGGCCATTTGACATCGACTATTACCTCATACTCAACCTCGCTTTCGGCGGAGGATGGGGTGGAGCCGAGGGTGTGGATGTCTCCACGCTGCCCCAGCGCTATGAAATCGATTACGTCCGAGTTTTCCAATAGCACATCATATATAAATCCAACCTGACAACCAAACCAACCTTGAAAACAGATATTCCGATGAAAAAGATATTTTGCTCACTGTCGATGCTCGTCGTCCTGCTGACGGCATCAGCCGCAGGTCCGGTGATGAATTTCGCCCGCACACTGCAGACCGCCGACGGACTTCCCAAGGCCAACCTTCCGGTCAAGGTGAAGGTGGTGATCCGTGCTTCGGCCGCTGACGGCGATGTTGTGTTCGGCGAGGAACACCAGGTGACCACCTCCCCCGCTGGAGTGGCATATGTGGCCGTAGGCTCGCAGTCGACAGCCGCCACCCTCGACCAGCTCGACTGGGGTAACACGGTGTATTTCATGGAGACCTCGGTCGACTGGGGTGAAGGATACAAAGACGCCGTCAACCAGCAGGTGATGAGTGTGCCACGCGCCATCCACGCCGCCACAGCCTCGGCTGTCGTGCTTACCTCACCCGCCGGGAAGCAGTTCAAGGTCACAATCTCCGACAACGGGGAACTCTCGACAACCGAAATACGCTGACCTCATGAAATCACGAATACTTCCATCCATAGCCCTGTTCCTGTTGGTGTCAGCCACGGGGACGGCCCAGGGATTCCTCCCGGTGGGGGGCGCGACGGGCAATTCCCATTATGCCCTGGAGACAACGGTGTCGGGATTCACATCCAATCCGGACGCTGTCCTCTCCCATGGCTCACTCCCTGCCGCGTCGCTCCATACCAGCGGGGTCGAGTCTGTCGCCGACGGGCAAACCCAGGCTCGGGTAACAGTCACCTCCGATTTCCAGTCGCTGACTGTCGAGGGTATCGCCGACGGTAGTTAGCCGATGCCAGATTTTCGGTATCGACGGACGGCAGCTTATGGAGGGTGTCCTCCGCGACGGCCATGTCAGCGTGGCTTCCATCCCGGCGGGGCATTACCTGCTGCGAATCCTCCCGGAGGGAGAACCTGCTTGTATCACCCATTTCCTCAAACGACAGTAATGAAAACCATCTTCGCATCAGCAATACTTGCCTTGTCGGCCATTTTAGCCGCATCTGCCGAGCCTGTGATGTATGAGGCATCTCTCACCGACATCTATGGCACCCCGTCGCGCTTCGAGAACGTGACCCTCCGGCTTTCGCTGGTCGATGCCGACGGCAACACCTTATATGCCGAGACCCACAATGCCTCGACCGACCATCTGGGACGGTTGCACGCTTTGGTGGGGAGCGGCGTGGCCACCGAGGGGAGTTTCTCCGACGCGGCCTGGGAGGCTGCCAGGTCGATGGGGGTCTCCATCCTCCGCGCCGACGGCTCCGAGATGAATGATGTGGCCAATCTGGGATATACCCCGGTCGCCCTCCACGCCGCCACCGCCTCAGGACTCGTCTCACCCTATGACGGGAAGGGACGCTACCATCTCGGGGTGGATGACAACGGCAACCTCTCGACATCCTATCTGGCCAACGAGAGCATCGAGATTCCTGAAGGATATTCCCGACTGCTGTTCCATGACGAATTTGACGGCGAGGGCTTGCCCAACCCGGAGTTCTGGGGATATGAGGAGGGGAAAGTGCGCAATGGTGAGCTGCAGGTCTATGTGGCCAACCGTCTTGAGAACTGCAACATCCATGACGGCATACTCCATCTTATCGCAAGAAGGGAGGCTGAGCCTTACACCTGCCCCGACGGCAGTTCTTCCGAATACACCTCGGCGAGCATCCACACCCAGAACAAGGTGAAGTTCACCTACGGACGCGTCGATGTCCGTGCGAAGCTCCCCGCCATCAAAGGCACATGGCCCGCAATCTGGCTGATGCCCAACGACAGCCATTACGGCATGTGGCCCCGCTCCGGAGAAATCGACATCATGGAGAATGTGGGATATGACCCCAATGTGGTGCATTTCACAGCCCACACATACCAGCACAACAGTGGCAACGGAAACAAGCACAATCATTCGATGAGGGTGCTGAATCCGACCACTCCGAGCGAGGATTTCCATGTCTATTCCCTGGAGTGGACCGAGAACAAGCTCACATGGCTTGTTGACGGCAAGCGAGGCTACACGATGGTACGCAACTCCCCGACATGGCTTGACTGGCCTTTCGACCAGGATTTCTATCTGATTCTCAACCTCGCCTGGGGAGGAAGCTGGGGCGGCCAGCAGGGCATCGAGCCTGACAAGCTCCCCCAGACCTATGAAATCGATTATGTCAGAATCTTCCAATAATCCGTATACAGAAAATCAAAAAACAACCTATAAATAACAACACCATGAACAAGAAACAGTTACTCTCCATCGCAGTGGCCGCGCTTATGGGCGCCTCACAATCTTTCGCCGCAGTTGAATACTGGGTGGCCACCAACGGTTCGGACGAGAATCCTGGTACAGAGGCCAAACCTTTCGCAACACCCGAAATGGCTGTGCTGATGGTGAAGGACAATGAAGAGACAATCATCCATCTCGAGAAGGACGCCACTTTCATGATGGCTGGCCAGCTCAATCTCGACAAGAACAAGATATGCACCATCGAAGGTGATAACACCACCCTCAAGGGTGCCGAGAAACCCGGTTTCCAGGGGGGCGAGGCTGTCCGCATCTTCCGTGCGGCAGACAACTCCAAGGTGACTCTGCGCGGCCTCAACTTCGTCAATGGCCGTCAGGTAGAGTATGTGCTCGGCGGAGCCATCTATTTCGCCGGTGAGGAGCTGAATGTAGACCGTTGCCGTTTCATCGACAACGAGGCCGGTTCATGCGGGGCGGCCATCGGCAGCCGAGGGCATATCGTCCGTGTGACCAATTCTTATTTTGAACACAACTACACCATCGGCGGCGGATCGCGTGGCGCGGCCATCATGCAGCGCGGGCCTGAGACTATGGACGGCGAGCTGTATGTCGACAACTGCACATTCTACAAGAACTCCCAGGATCAGGGTGGACAGGGTTACTGCATCGGCATCTATGACCCCTCAAACCAGCCCGGGGTTAATTTCGCCGGTTGCAAGAAGCTTGTCGTTACCAACTCCACTTTTGTGGAGAATTCCTCCAAAGACAACTATCAGGCCTGCATCGACATCTCCGATTCATCGGATTGTGAGACCGTGCTGGCCAACAACACCTTCTACAACAACGACGGAGTGTTGCGTCTCTATTTCCAGCTCGAGCCGGTCTACATGTTCAACAACTTCGCATACTCCAACCGCGCATGTGTCCTCTCCGAGCTTTCAATCGCCGAAGCTGACCGTCAGGCGGTGGTTGCCCGCAACAATATTCTTTACGGTGCGGAACGTGCGGTGAACGAGAATATGGATGATCCTGACTTCAACGCCAACGCCGCTTCGGCCAACAACACTCTTGGTCTCTGCAAGGATGCCACAATGACCGCCCTCGGTGTAAGCACCACCCTCGGCACCCGTGACGAAGGCTTTGTGCCCTTCCTCCCCATCCTGCGTGAAAACTCCCCGCTGGTAGATGCCGGTATCGACAACTCTTCCGAGTGGTCAGACGGTGTGAACTACATCCCCGCCACCGACTGCCGCGGCTGGGGCAACCATAACGGCAAGGATGTCGGCGCGTATGAGTTCGCCGCCTCCGGTGTGGAATCAATCGCCACTGACATGTCATCCGATGACAATGCTCCCGTTGAATACTACAACCTCCAGGGCATGCGTGTCAACAATCCCGAGAACGGCATCTTCATCCGTCGTCAGGGCAACAAGACCGTTAAAGTACGCCTTTGATATCACAGACTGTATGGACGCGGCATTGAGATGTGGCGCGTCCATACAGATATTCCCTACATCAGGATTCTGACTCTCTCCATATCTTTTTCATTTCACCCAAATTTACCACACTGATGAAACGATTTTCATTAGTGACTGCTTTCGCTGTCTCATTGCTGAGCGTTTCCGCCGAAAGCGTCACCATCGAACACAATACCGCCGGAGGTCTCGAAGCGGAGCTTAACGCCGCCATCGCCGCCAACGACAAACTGACCTCAATGGCCGACATCACCGACCTGACCATCATCGGCGAGGCTGTGATGAACGCGACCGACTTCGCCGCAATTCGTAAGAATCTACGCCCGTCGCTTGTGAATCTTGACCTGTCGGGAGCTGTCTTCACCAACAACAAACTGCCTGGCGGAGACTATGACAAAGAGGGTATACTCCAGACAATGAATGTGGTCTCTGTTAAGTTGCCCGAGACATTGACCGGCCTTTCAGGGGGTGTGTTCTTTAAGTGCAGGAAACTGGAAACAGTCAACCTTCCTGATGGTATCAGGAGCATCAACCAATATTGTTTTTCGGGATGTGAGAAGCTGACGTTGCCCAGTCTACCTCCCAATCTGACCTCAATTTCGGCGGATGCTTTCCGTGGGTGTTCGTCACTGGTGCTTTCGGAACTGCCTGAGACGATAAAGACCATCGGCGGTGACGCGTTCAATGAAGACCAAGATGCAAAAGTGGCACTGGCAGGAATCACTTTCTCAAAGCTTCCCCGTGACTTGGTATCACTTGGTGAACGTGCTTTCAGAAGAACCAACGTTACATTCTCCACTTGGCCCGAAGGACTGACAGCAATCCCGGGGAGTGTCTTCTCCGCAACAAAAGTGCAGTTTTCCGCGCTTTCCCCGGATATCTCTTCGGTAGGCACTTACGCTTTCCAAAGCGTGAAAACCATGTCGGAATTCACGATTACAGACCAAGCCAATCTTTGGACTAAAATTCCTGACGGATGTTTCTTTGTGGCCACCGATGATGTGGAGCGTACATTAATCTGCCGTGCACCTTCGGCTCCTCAAGCCACTGTGAACATTGGAACAAGTGCGTGGTCAGGCTCTTTCAGTCAGGTGGCTAAAAATCCCAATGTTACTTTCAAGGTTCTTGCTTCGAAAATGAAAAGCTATGAGGAAACAGCCCCGTATAACACGATGAATCTTGTCAGGCTGACGACAACTGTTCCCCAGCCGATTCTGGAACTTCCCGAGGGTATTGACGCAAGCCAGATTAAGGTTTCGCTATTCGTCTTTGATACCGACCACACCGATTTCTCGAAGGAGGTTCTCGAAGGTGAAGGTGAGTACAAGGTGACGTTCACTGACGAAGCCGACAGCAAGCTTTATGTCGAGGAAATCCGTTTCGAGTCTGCCGCCGCTTATGCCGAGGGTGAGGAGGATACCGAGGCTCCGGTTGATCCGGACCTCCTTTATGCGGCTGACGGCGATGTCTCCTCCCTGCTCAAGAAAGGGGTGAATGTGCCTGTGGTTGTTGCTCCCGGCATGAATGCCGTGCGTGTCAAGGTGGCTCTTGCCAATAATGTGTCAGGTGTGGAGAATGTGGAAGCCGCCACTGCCGGAATCACCCGTCAGGGTGACATCTTCTTCGCCGCCGTGGCCGGAATCAGGGTCTATGACCTTGCCGGACGTGTGGCCTTGTCCTCCGCTTCCAACACCATCGATATCTCGACTCTCCCCGCAGGGGCATATGTTCTCCAGGCCGGTAAATCCGTTGTCAAAATCATAAAATAAATCAAACAATTTCCGTAACTTTGCGGGAGCCGCGCACTTCGCTAACATCATATTCCGGAGTGGCGGCTCCCTGACTATTTCTTAAAGCATATCCTTGATGAAAATATCCTTTGAAAAAATCACAGCCACAGTTGCGGCCTCTCTTATGGCCGCCTCCTGTTTCGCTTCGGGAGGTAGTAATCAGGCGATGGAGGCCCGCATTGACTCGCTGCTGTCGCGTATGACCCTCCAGGAGAAAATCGGCCAGCTCAACCAGCTTAATGCCGCACGGTTTGACACTCTCGGCGCGGCGGTGGCCCAAGGACGTGTGGGGTCGATTATCAATGAGGTGAATCCCGAGGTGGTGAACAAGCTCCAGCGCAAGGCCGTGGAGGAATCGCGGCTTGGGATACCACTGATTTTCGCCCGTGACGTGATACACGGTTTCAACACTGTCTTTCCGATACCTCTGGGACAGGCCGCGACCTGGAATCCGGAGCTTGTGGAGGAGGGTGCCCGCATCGCCGCCATCGAGGCTACCGCCTCAGGCATCAGGTGGACATTCTCGCCGATGATGGATGTGTCGCGTGATGCCCGCTGGGGACGTATCGCCGAATCAGCCGGTGAGGACCCGCTGCTCAATGAGCGTATGGGGCTGGCGATGATTCGCGGCTACCAGACCGACAATCTCGCCGACCCGACAGCGATGGCGGCTTGCGCCAAGCATTTCGCCGGTTACGGGTTCAGCGAGGCAGGAAAGGATTACAACACCACCTGGCTTCCGTTGCCGCTGCTTGAGGATGTGGTGTTGCCCCCATTCGCAGCCGCTGCCGACGCTGGGGTGGCTACCTTCATGACCTCTTTCAACGATATCAACGGTGTCCCCTCCTCCGGCAACCAATGGCTGATGCGCGAGGTTCTGCGTGACAAGTGGGACTTCGACGGCGTGTTGGTCAGCGACTGGAATGCCATAACCGAGATGATAAACCATGGCGTCGCCGCCGACAAGCGTGACGCCACCATGCTCGCCGCTGCCGCCGGTGTTGACGTCGATATGGAGGGGCATTCCTATCCCGATGCGATGGAGGCACTGGTCAAGGAGGGGAAACTCGACGAATCGGTGGTTGACGGCCTTGTCAGGAATGTGCTGCGTCTGAAATTCCGTCTCGGTCTTTTCGACAACCCGTATGTCGATATGTCGAAACCCTCTCCCGCCTATGCCCCGGCTCATCTCGCCGCCGCGACGAAAGCCGCCGAGGAGGGCACAATCCTGTTGAAGAACAACGGACTGCTCCCTCTTGGAAAGGGTGTGAGGAAAATAGCTGTCATAGGCCCGATGGCCGACGCTCCCCATGACCAGGGTGGAACCTGGGCTCCGGATCTCCAGCGCGACAGGTCGGTCACTCCGTTGGCCGCCCTGCGCAGGCTTTATGGTGAGAAGAACGTGGTTTTCGCCCCTGGCCTGAAATATACCCGCGACAAGAGTCTCGACGGAATACCTGCTGCGGTTGAAGCCGCCCGTGAGGCTGACGCGGTGTTATGCTTCGTCGGGGAGGAGGCTGTGATGTCGGGGGAGGCCCATTCGATGGCCGACCTCGACCTGAAAGGGGCGCAGACCGCCCTGCTTGAGGCTGTCAGCCGGACAGGCAAGCCCATGGCGGTAATCTTCCTTTCCGGCCGTCCGCTGACGGTCGGAAAGGAGATAGACATGGCCGATGCCGTGCTCTACTCCTTCCACGGTGGAACGATGGCGGGTGAGGCGCTGGCCAACCTGATTTCTGGGAAGGCTAACCCCTCGGGAAAACTTCCCGCGACGATGGCGAGGATGACCGGGCAATATCCTATTTATTATGCCCACAAGAACACGGGTCGTCCACCGGAGTGGACTGTTGACCTTGATTCCATACCGGTGGAGGCTCCGCAGACATCCACAGGATGCACCTCCTATTACCTCGATGCCGGCAAGGAGCCGCTTTATCCTTTCGGTTACGGATTGAGCTACACGACATTCGACATTTCCGCTCCGCGTCTATCATCATCATCGATGGCTGTTGACTCCAAGACTCCGCTGACAGTCGAGTGTACGGTGACCAATACAGGAAAGATGGAGGGAGCCGAGACAGTGCAGCTCTATGTGCGAGATGTGGTCGGGTCGCTCGCCCGTCCGCTCAAAGAGCTGAAAGATTTCAGCAAGGTGACCCTCGCTCCGGGTGAAAGCCGGGTTGTCACTTTCACCCTCTCCCCGTCGCAGCTGGCCTTCCACAAGCTCGACGGCAAGCCGGTCATCGAGCCGGGAGAGTTCCAGGTATGGACAGCCGGAAACAGCGTGGATGGCACCCCGGTTTCCTTCACCCTTACAGACTGACGAAATTCCTTACTTACTCAATAAAAACTTTATGATGCACAGACATCTTATCCTTCCGGCCCTGATGGCTGGGACACTGCTGACTGTCTCCGCCGCCGTGGAGGGGAAGGTCGACAAATCAAGCCTGCGGTGCTGGGAGAAGGGGGAGACCCCTGCCGTGACCGTTACCGTGACAAATCCTGACGGTACGGCGGCGGATGCCTCCGTCACCCTCACGTTGCAGACCGACGCGTATCAACCGGTCGGGGAGCAGTCCAAGAGCGTAACCGTCGCTCCGGGCGATTCCGCCCGGGTGGTGTTCGACAACCTGTCACTTTCCCCAGGTTTCTACCGGGCGACAGTGAAGATAGGGGAGAGGTCGCTTGACCCGTTCAACCTCGGCTATGATCCGACATCAATAGTCTCACCTGTCGACCGTCAGCCCGATTTCGAGGAGTTCTGGAAAGAAGCCCTCGGCGAACTGGCCGCTGTCGCCCCGGAGTACAAGCTGACGCGCGACCCTTACCGTTCGTCGGGAAACAAGAATGTCTATCTTGTCGAGATGAAATCGCTGCCTGACTCGACAGGTGGGGAACCGGTGGTGATACGCGGTTTTTACTCCGAGCCAGTAGCGCCCGGCAAATATCCGGCCCTGATTACTTATCAGGGGTATGACGGAGGGACATCCCAGATTTATTACGGCAATCCCGACGACAAGCCGGGATGGATTGAGTTCTATCTCTCGACACGCGGACAGCTGCTCGACAACCGCGACGGGAAGAACCATTACGGGGACTACTTCGCCTGGAATTTCGGCGACAAGGATAAATATTACTACCGTGGGGCATTCATGGATGTGGTCAGGGCGATTGACTTCATCACTTCGCGTGAGATGACCGACACCACCCGTGTCTATGCCCAAGGGCAGAGCCAAGGGGGCGCGTTCACCGTCGCGTCTGCCGCTTTGGGGGGTGGCCGCATAAAGGCCATCGCTCCGGCCATCACATTCCTCGGCGACTATCCCGACTATTTCCGTGTCGCCCACTGGCCTGCTGAGGTGGCATTCCGTTGCCAGAAGGAAAAGGAGCTGACCGATGAGGAGATGTATCGTTTCCTCTCTTACTTCGACTCCAAGAATCTCGCTCCTTGGGTAAAATGTCCGGTGCTGGCGACCTTTGGCCTTCAGGACCCGGTATGCCCTCCCCATACCAACTTCGCTTCATACAATCTTTTCGATACCTCTGAAAAGAGCTACATAATAATGCCGGAGAACGGCCATTGGGTTACTCCTGACTGGTATGGCCGTTTCATGGACTTCTTCTACTCAGTGATGCCCCCACAGGCCAATGACTGAGGGCTGAACCGACTGTATGGGCGGCAGGAGCCATCCGGATTATCCGGCGGCTCCTGCCGCCGTCCGTTTGCCGGTTTTCATACGGGATAGTGTCAGGATAGGGGCTATGAGGAAAATCCGACAAAAAATTTCAGGAAAAAATGAATATGGGGTTAGATAAATTCATAAATTTTTGTAAATTTGCAGTTGCTTACATTCATCAAAATCAGGTCACCTTATACCTGTCTTTTTTAATTTGGATTTTCATATATTTCCAGATACTATCACCAATCATAATTCCATGAAAAAAGCGATTTTAGGGGCAGCGTTGCTCGCCAGCCTGTCGGTTTCGGCCCAGCAGCCGAAAATTTACATCGCCTTCCAGTGGCACATGCACCAGCCCATCTACACCCCGGGCGAGAATGTGATGGAAACCCACCAGGGAGGCTCTTTGAGCTACGATCTTCTCGATGTCTTCACTTCGCGCACAGGGGCTTACACCAACTGGCCCGCGCAGGCTGTCGACAAACTGATTGCCGCCAATCTGCCCGGTGGCGCACAGGTCTCGTTCTCCGGCTCATTGGTCGAGAACCTCAATGTAATCGAGCAGTCCACCAGCCATTTCCAGAACTGGAAAAAGAACTGGACTGACTATATTTCCAAGAAAACCGACAAGGGCAATCCCCGCCTCGACATGGTGGCTTTCGGGTATTACCATCCCCTGATGGCGCTCATTGATGAGGAGGATGCCCGCAAGCAGATTCAGAAGCACCGCGAATGTTTCGCCGAGAATTTCCCCGGGATGTCATACTCCAAGGGTATCTTCCCCCCTGAGAACGCTTTCGAGGAGCATATGATTCCGGCGTTGGTAAAGGAGGGAATCCAGTGGGCGATGGTCGACAATTCCCATTTCGACCGAACAGCCACCGGTTATCCCTGGGTCAAGGGTGTCTCCATCGTGGAGCCAAACAAGGCCGACATTCTTAACCCGAACCCCGAGGACTGGGTGCATATCGACGGTCTCTATTGCCCCGGACAGATTTCCGCCGGATGGGGCCACCGTCCCCATTGGATGAAGTATGTCGATCCCTCTGACGGCCAGGAATACAAGATGATTGCCGTGCCTACTTCCCTCGTGTATGGCAACGAGGATGGCCGTGGCGGCTTCGGCGCGCTCCAGTATGAGGCCTGCATCAGCCAGCTTGAGCCTTACAATGATGACCCCGAACATCCTATACTGGTGGTTCTCCATCATGACGGTGATAACCACGGAGGTGGTTCGGCAAGCTACTATGGCTCGAATTTCCAGAACTTTGTCAACTGGCTCAAAGCCAATCCTGACCGCTTCGAATGCACCACAATCCAGGATTATCTCGAAGCCTTCCCCCCTGCCGATGATGATATAATCCATGTCGAGAGCGGAAGCTGGTGGGGTGCAGGTGCCGATCCGGAGTTCCTCAAATGGAATGGCGACAAGGGAACCTATGCCGGTGCGTCCGAGCCTTACAGCCCCGACCATAACAGCTGGGGTATCATCACCGCTGCCTCCAACCATGTGAAGACCGCCGCCGCCATCGCTCCCGACAACGCCGATGTGCGTGCCGCCTGGGATGAGCTTATGTGTGGCGAGACAAGCTGCTACTGGTATTGGGACGGCACTGAGGAGTGGGACTCCAAGCCTGCCACTGCCGCCAACCTCGCCGTTGCGAAAGTCGCTTCTGTCCTCGCTTCCGGCGAAGACAAGACCGGCCCCTCCATCTATCATCCCCAGCGCGAGCCTTACAACCCCGGTTCGACGGAGTGGGAGACAGTCAAGTCTTCTGACTTCACAGTGTGGAGCTACGTTTACGACCTCAGCGGTCTCAGCTCTGTCAAACTCAAATACCGCATCGACAAGGATGGTGTCAATCCGTTGACATCCAACCAGAACGAGACATATGCCGGAGGCGACGAGGTAGGCCCCTGGCAGGAAATCGAGATGACCGGCAAGAGCATCGCGTCAATCACCAATCCTGTCCCTGCATACAAAGCTCAGGAATACTCCGCTGAGGTCAAGGGTCTCAAGGAGGTGCTTGTCGACTACTACATCGAAGCCACCGACACCAAGGGAAATGTGTCACGCTCGATGATTCTCCATGTGTATGTGGGTGACGGCAAGGGCTCCACTCCCGACGATCCCGAGCAGCCTTCGGTACTCGGTTCCTACACCGTTTCTCCCGCACAGCCCACTACTGCCGACGTGATTACCATCACGGCTCCCAACGGACGTGAGGGGATAATCCTCCATTGGGGTGTGAATAACTTCGAGAAGCCCATCCAGGCATATCTCCCCGAGGGTTCGCAGTATCATAGCGACGGTCTGGCCGCCCGCACCCCCTTCACTCGCAATGCCGAAGGTAAATACGAGGTCAAGATTGGCCCGTTCAACAATCCCGACCAGGCTGTTAACTACATCAGCTTTGTGACAAACACCGGCAGCGACTGGGACAACAACGGAAACAAAAACTACCGCATCAACATCAGCTCCACCTCGGCTATCGAGGAGGTGATGTCTGATTCCGAAGGTCAGGCCGAGTACTACACCCTCCAGGGCATTCGTGTCGACAACCCCACCGCCGGTATCTATCTTTGCCGCAAGGGTTCCAAAGTCACAAAAGTCATCATCCGCTAATCCCCCTCAACCCCTCTGAATAAACGGCTCCGGCTAACCCCGGGGCCGTTTCCGTTTCCCGGCCAACGGACTTGCCAGGGAGATGAACTTGCCAACTATTTTTATTAACTTTGCAGTTGGAAAAGATACAACCACAATGAATAAATATAGCAATGACTTCGTCTCAGCCGAGAATGAAATGATTCTCTATCAGCCTGATTCCTCCATTTCATTGAATGTCAAGGTTGAGGATGAAACTGTATGGCTCACTCAGGCCCAGATGACAGAGCTGTTTCAGTCGTCTAAACAGAATATCAGCCTGCACATCAATAATCTATTCAAGGAAAAAGAACTTGACAAAATTTCAGTTGTCAAGGAATCCTTGACAACTGCCGCTGACGGGAAACAATACAAGACCAGATTCTACTCCCTGGACGTGATAATTTCTGTCGGTTATCGGGTAAAATCCATCCGGGGTACCCAATTCCGCATATGGGCAAACAAGGTTCTGAAGGACTATATGCTGCGTGGCTATAGTATCAATCAGCGCTTGCTGCATATGGAAAACCGTATCGACCGTCGGTTGCTTGAACATGATAGAAGGCTGGATGAACTGACCGACAAAGTAGATTTCTTTATACGCACCTCTTTGCCGCCAAAAGAAGGAGTGTTCTTCAACGGACAGATATTCGACGCACATGAATTCATATGCCGTTTAATAAAAATGGCGACCAGAAGAATCATTCTTATTGACAATTACGTCGATGAATCGGTTCTCGTCCAACTTGATAATCGGAATAAGGGCGTTTCAGCGTTGATATATACGGGCGAAATAAGCCGAACCTTCAGGCAAAGCATTGAAAGGCACAATAGCCAGTATTCCCCCATCGAAGTTAAAACAGCCGACAAAATACATGACAGATTTATGATTGTCGACGATACGCTCTATCATATCGGTGCATCGGTCAAAGATCTTGGTAAGAAACTTTTTGCTTTCTCCAAATTGGAAATCTCCCCCGAATATATCCTTGAAAACATCTGATTCCGATTTCCCGACGAAATCATGCTGGAAGATGGAGACTTCTATATAGAGTTGGAGTTTCTTGAAAATTTCTATGATGAATACTTTGTCATAAAGACCAAACCATTGACTGGCAAGACCCGATACAGGTACGCCAGTCAATCAAAATGGGAGACACTGCCTTTCGGGGCACCCATTTATATCGAGTATGATAGTGTGGAATAAATCTTATCCCCGAGCGATTCCTCCGGAATCGTCAATGAGACCCACGAAATTCCGTCAGCTTTGACGAGCAGACTGCTGAAATTCTATTGGTTTTGACAACCGACTTTCAGAATTCCGTCAGCTTTGACAAGCAGACCGCTGAAATTCCGTCGGTTTTGACAAGCAGACATATGACGGTTGATGATGAGGCTGATTAAAACAGAAAACCCGCTGTGAATCAGCGGGTTTCTTTTTTGGCATCTTGCGGAAAGACAGGGATTCGAACCCTGGGTACCCGTAAGGGTACAACGGTTTTCGAGACCGTCCCGATCGACCACTCCGGCATCTTTCCTCGGGGTGACAGATTGCTCCGCCCGATGGCGGGTCTGTCCTTAAATGTGGGGCAAAGTTACGAAGTTTTTCTTGATTTGAAAATTTTTCGGGTGATTTTTTGTTTTGAAGGGTTGTTTTCAGGGATTTTCAGGGTGGTTCTCGGTTGAAAGAATGGGGCGGGGAGGGATTTTTACGTATTCGCGGCGGGTTTGAGGGTGGAGGGGCTTGCAGGGTCGGGGGATTGTTGCTAACTTTGTTGGTAAGTTGGTCGGCAAAACATCGGATTGCTTGACCAGCTCTCTTAATTCTAAAAACCATCCACTCATATGTTTTCAGGAATAGTAGAGGAGGCGGCGGTTGTCACCTCCGCAGTGCGTGAGGGGGGCAATCTCCATCTCACGCTGCGTTGCTCGTTTGCCGACGAGCTTAAGATTGACCAGTCGGTGGCCCATAACGGGGTCTGTCTGACGGTGGTGGCGCTCCATGGCGACGGCACCTACACGGTGACGGCCATTGAGGAGACTCTGCGCCGCTCCAACCTCGGAGACCTGAAGGTGGGCGACCTGGTGAATGTGGAGCGCTGCATGGTGATGAACGGCCGCCTTGACGGGCATATCGTCCAGGGGCATGTCGACCAGACGGCCGTATGCACGGCCCGCGAGGACGCCGACGGCAGCTGGTACTATACGTTCGAGTACGCT